>JAFZYX010000107.1 GCA_017616055.1 Ruminococcus sp. | reverse complement strand
TCCTTTCTCTTAATAAAATCTTATTTTGAGCGGACCTTCAGGAATATGTTAAGGAGTGTGTCTCCTTAACATATTACAAATTGTAACACATTTTAGGCTACAATTTGTTAACAAACTGTTAACTTTCGTCCGAAGGCTCACAAACATGACTGATAAATATGTTGGATTTTGTTAAAATTTACCAATGAGGATAAATTCTTTGTAACTAAATTGTAATTTTTCTGCCCTCAAATGTAATTTTTACATTTTCTCGGGACGGTCGATATTCAATATCTCAAGTGCATTCCTCAGAGTCTGGCGAACTGCCACACAGAGGAGGATACGTGCATTCATAAGTTCCTTTGACTCAGCATTCTTTACGCTGCATGCGTCATAGAAGCGGTGGAACAGAGTTGCAAGGTCAACCGAGTACTTTGTGATCTTTGAAGGATCATAGCTTTTAGCCGCAAGATCTATCTCTCTCGGGAGAGAAGCAAGGTGGCGGATAAGCTCGATCTCACGAGGATTGTCGAGGAGATCAAGACTGGCAGACTGTGGTATTTCAACGCCCTCTTCACTGAGATTTCTCAGGAGGCTGCAAATTCTTGCATGAGCGTACTGAACGTAATAAACTGGGTTCTGTGATGACTTCTCGATGGCCAGGTCAAGGTCAAATTCAAACTGCGAATTTGCTTCGCGGAGATTGAAGAAGAATCTGGCTGCATCTATCGGTATCTCGTCCAGGAGAGTTACAAGGGTAATAGCCTTGCCACTTCTCTTTGAAAGCTTAACGACTTCACCGTTGCGGACCAGCATTACCATCTGCATCAGAACTACGTCAAGCTTTTCCGCGTCTACTCCGAGAGCTGTAAGAGCAGCTTTCAGACGTGGAACGTAGCCGTGATGGTCTGCACCGAGTACGTTGATGGCTTTGTCAAAATTACGGGTAACGAGCTTATTGTAATGGTATGCAATATCAGGTACTATATAAGTATAGAGTCCGTTGCTTCTCCTGAGTACGAAATCCTTGTCGAGACCGTATTCGGTAGCCTTGAACCATATAGCTCCGTCCTGTTCGTAAGCTTTTCCTGCCTCTATGAGCTTGTCAACGACAAGCTTTGTTTCATTCTTTTCGTGAACTGTACTTTCACGGAACCAGTTGTCATATACGATACGGTACTTCTTGAGATCACGCTCGAGGCCCGCTATATTTATAGGAAGAGCGTAATCAACGAGAGCCTTTCTGCGTTCTGTTTCGGCTGTGTTCTCCTGAGACTTGCCGTTTAGATCGTAGAAATTCTTGGCGTGTTCGATGATGTCTGTTCCGAGGTAAACGTCCTCAGGCATTTCGAAGGCTTCGCCCTCTCCGCTCTGTGAGTATATCTCTGAGCAGAGCTGCTCGTTATTTCCCTTATATTTAGCTATAAGCTCCTGACCTTTTTCGGAGCAGAGCTGCAGATATCTGAGTTCAAGAGACTTTCCGAATTTTTCTATCTGGTTTCCAGCGTCGTTAACGTAGAATTCACGCTCTGCGTGATAGCCGGCCCACTGGAGCACACTTGCGAGACAATCACCGATAGCGCCGCCTCGCGCGTTACCTATATGCATAGGACCTGTTGGATTGGCAGAAACAAATTCAACCAGTACTCTTTTGCCGCTGCCAAGGTTGGTTTTTCCGTAGTTCTCGCCCTCGTCGAGAACATTTTTTACTACGTCCGAAAACCATTTTCTACTGAGGAAGAAGTTGAGGAAGCCCGGTCCGGCGACTTCGGCCCTCTCGAATATTGTTCCATCGAGGAAGAGCTTTTCACATATTAGCTCCGCGATCTTTCTCGGCGGCATTTTCAGAGCTTTTGCACAGACCATAGCTGTGTTTGCAGCGAAATCGCCGTGGGATTTGTCCGCAGGTATCTCGATATTGAAGTTAGGGAGAGGAACAGCTGGTATTGCTTCCTCCGCCACAAGAACTCCGAGAGCGTCCATGATTATCTCACGTAATCGGAGAGATGCGGAATTGATTAGGTCTGACATTGTATCTATCCTTTCTTTCAGGCTCAGTTCTGAGCCTGTACTGTCATTATTATCTCGTTATCCGAAAGATATGAGGAATTGAGATCAAGAGTGTATTTAAGGTAAAGCCTGCCGTTTTCCGCGATAGTGTTCTCGATAGCGTGAGTATATACGCCTATCTGCAGATTTCCGTAGGGGGTACCATACTGACAGAAGTGCTTGCGTCCTATTTCGAGGGAAAGCACGGAGTTTGCAGTACCTTCTCGGGTGATGGAAGCATTCTGACTGTCATCAACCTTTATAGTAGTTACAGAGCCTTCAAATCCGGTAGCTGAGGTATCCTCGTAGGAGATAATATCCCAGCCGTTCTCACGGGTAAAGTATGCCTTTGTGAGAAGCTCTGTCTCACTTTTTTCGTTGTCCTGCCATTGAATACTCGTAAGAGATATCATAACATTTTTTTTCAAAGCAGTCTCCTTATTCTATATATCAATAGTTCCTGTCTGCGTTTTCCAAAGCTTGCTCTAGAAGCTCAACGATAAGCTCTTCGTGGGAGTAATCCAGTTCGCCCATGAGCTTGCAGAACACGCTGTTCTTTCTGAGGCCTGGCATAGTGCCGATCTTGTTGAGAAAGAGTTCGCCGTCTTCTGTAAGGAAGAAATCGAATCTTGCAAGTCCCTTGCAGCCAAGCGCCTTGAATGCGGCGATAGCGGTCTCCTGTACTCTTTTTTCAGTATCCTTAGATATATCAGCAGGTATCCTGAGATCGTCACCTGTGCTGATGTTGAAGTTCAGGGGATCGAAAATTACCTGAGGCGTAGTTATCTCACCTACAGGTGAGCATATGGGCATATCACAGCCGAGTACGGCAGCCTCTAGTTTGCGTGCCTTTATGTACTTTTCCACGACTACTTTGTTATCACTTGAGAAAGCAAGCTTTACTGAAGTAACAAGCTCCTCGGGAGTTTTTGCAAGACTGGTGCCTGCGTTGCTGCCACTGTTAGCAGGCTTTACGATGAGCGGAAAACCCATTTCGTCTGCAATAGCACGGCATCTGCTATCCAGGTCGTTTATTTCACGCTGTGTTATGAGTCGCCATTCGGCGGTTTTTATGTTATAGTCATCCATGACCATGTGGGTATGGGATTTGTCCATGCATGACGCGGAAGCGAGGACTCCGCTGCCTACATAGGGAATACCTGAGAGGTCAAGAAGTCCCTGTATTGTGCCGTCAATGCTCTTTTTTCCCATCAGTACGGGAAATACCACGTCAACACGTCTGATAGTGGTTTCTCCGTTTTCAATTGTGATAATTCCCCTGTAGAGTGGATCCGGTGATATAAAAGC
>JAFZYX010000106.1 GCA_017616055.1 Ruminococcus sp. | reverse complement strand
TGTTCATAACGCTTGCGTTATTACTTTCGCGTAATTTTTTAGTCTTTTCTTGACCTCTCTCATCTCCCTGTTCCCAGGTCGATAAGGAATCTCAAGGGTCGTTACTTTTTTATTCGCATTGTTCAATTTTCAAGATGCTGTCGTCATTTCTGCGAACCGTTGTCCTCAGGCGACTTAATTATTATATCACGCTATGTAGCGTTTGTCAACTAAAAGAATGCAAAGTTTTTTCCGCTTTTTTTAGTCATGTTTTACAATCAATATCATTTTACATATGTATAGAGGAATCTCCCTGCAAAAACCAAAGCCATTGCTACAAAAACTGCCGCAATTGTCATATGGCTCTTAAGGTCCTCCTCAAACTTGAACTTTTTTGGATTTTTGGGGTCGCAGAGAATAATCTGGGTCGATCCCTGTTTAAGTGGCTTGCTGTAACCAGCCGAATCCTCCTGTTCATATGTCTTCCCCTCAACTGTATATCTGAGCTTGTGAATATATGCTCCCGAAGGTTTATTCTTTCGCAGTCCTTCCCTGATTTCTATTACCTCCGCTTTGGTTACAACTCCGTATTTTTTCAGATACGCAAGTCTTAGAAGGTAAATTCCGCCTGCTGCAGCCAATGCAAAGCCAACACAGGCAAGTATCAAATTCTGCATTTTACCAATCCGCCTCCTTCTCTCCTTCACATTTCTGAGTGTATAATTCTTCAAAATTACGATACATTTTTGTTAGCATTTTATCTTCAACATTTTCCTGATTATTAATTGTAATTTCAACCGGACACCATTAACTTTTCTTTTCACCGTTTATCATTTCAAATGTCACTTTTAATCTAAATGTTGAGTATTATTTTTTCAAATCATCTCCTAGGTCTGCTCAAAGTATAGTAAAGTGCCTCTTCTTTGACAATTTCTATACAGGTATGTTCCTTATACCAACCCCATTCTACGTGTTGATCATCATATGAGACTCTAACGTCGAAAAAACAAAACATTATGTTTATAATCATCCCCACTATAAGAACATTGCACCCGCTCGTCTCCTTCTTTACGATACAGATGTATAATCCAAATAGCATAAATGGCAATACTGTTATATTACGTATCTTATTCCTTTAACTTTAGAGTTATTCTGTAATGTAAATATTCTCATTTTTCCTATATTTCATCTATAAAAAACGGACAGCCAGAACTGTCCGCTTCTTATCATTTTTCACAGGCGAATAATATCTGCCCCTATTTTTTATGTTACCTGCGAGACGCCTAAGACGCCGCCCCATATATATGTTTAAGCCTAAAGCTAACATTTAACAACTTACTAAGCCATTAATTTAACCATTACTGCCTTCTGAGCGTGTAAACGATTCTCGGCTTCCTCAAATATTTCGTTTGCGTGTGCCTCGAATACCTTCTCTGTGATTTCCTCTTCGCGGTGTGCAGGAAGACAATGGAGAACCATTGCGTCAGACTTTGCCTGCGCCATGAGCTCGTCGTTTATCTGGTAGCCTGCAAAAGCTTTTCTGCGCTTTTCAGCTTCACCCTCCTGGCCCATGGAAGCCCATACATCAGTGATAAGCACATCCGTACCATTCGCAGCCTGCATAGGAGTATCTGTCAGCTCGAACTTTTCACCGTATGCCTTTGCGAAATCCAGTATTTCCTTAGGTGGCTGATAGTCGTTTGGACAAGCGATAGATACTGACATGCCAACCTTTAAGCAGCCTACGATAAGGGAATTCGCCATATTGTTTCCGTCTCCGATAAAGCACATCTTTAGTCCGTCAAAAGAGCCCTTGAACTCGCGGATAGTCATAAGGTCTGCAAGCACCTGGCAGGGGTGACAGAAATCGGTAAGACCATTGATTATCGGGATGGAACCGTACTCTGCAAGATCCTCTACTTCCTTTTGTTCAAAAGTACGAATCATGATTCCGTCAAGGTAGCGTGAGAGAACTCTTGCTGTATCCTGTACAGGCTCTCCGCGTCCTATCTGAAGATCATTTGAGGATAGGAACAGCGGATATCCGCCAAGCTGATACATACCTGTCTCAAACGAAACTCTTGTACGTGTGGAAGCCTTCTGGAATATCATTCCGAGAGTCTTGCCCTTGAGATGAGGATGAGGGATACCGTGCTTAAGCTCGTACTTGAGCTGATCTGCAAGGTTAAGTATTTCTATAATCTCCTCTGTGCTGAGATCTAGCATTTTAAGTAAGTGTTTCATATTATATCCTTCCAATCTTTCTATTCATTACTTGTTCATTTCACCGAATGCCCTGTCTATCGCAACGGCAAAAAGCGCTATATAATCGTCGAACGCCTTATTATCAATATCGAAATGATACTGCATTTCCCCGTTTACGCCCAAAAGACTCTGTATATGTCCGACTTCTGCTTCATTGAGAAGTATATCAAAGTTTTTTCTGTCCTTACTGGTTATCTCGAATCGCATGGTCTTATTTTTTGCGGTTATGGTCGGATTAAGGAATAATGAAGTACATTCCATTGACATAAAAACATTATCATTGAGGATTATGGTAAAATAAGGCCTCTTTGAATCTCCTGTCTGAACGAGAGTGTAGAGGTTGTAATTGCTGGCGTCCATCAGGTTATATCTGGCTCCAAAGCCTTTTTTCTTGATGCTGTAGATAAGTCGACCTGATTTGTCCTGAACGGTATATTTACCGCCCTTTCCAACTACCTGAAACTCCATAACTTATTCCTCCAGTATCTCTATCAGAATTTTCAATCCGTCCTTTAGCTCGTCATATGAGATCGTCAGTGGAGGAAGAAGTCTTACCTTCTCTTTGGCTGTAAGAACAAGAAGTCCTCTGTCAAGAGCCTTCTGTGCAACATCGTGGGCATCTTTGCTCCTGAGCTTTATACCTATCATAAGTCCGAGACCTGTTATTCCATCGACTTCGCTGCACTTTTCTAGTTCACTTTTAATGAACTCGCTCTTTTTTGTCACCTCTTCAAGGAAGCCATCACTTTCTATCCTTTCAAGAACAGCAATGCCTCCCGCACAGGCAATGGGATTTCCACCGAATGTGGAACCATGAGTACCTGCTGTTAAGACTCCGCAACACTTTTCGTTTACGAGACAGGCTCCCATAGGAACTCCGCCTGCGATACCCTTTGCGAGAGTGGTGATATCAGCTTTTTTGCCAAAGTATTCTCCTGCAAGGAATTTACCCGTTCTGCCTACGCCTGTCTGAACTTCATCTGCAATAACAAGTATATCCTTCTGTGCACACAGTTCGTAAACAGCGTCAGTAAATTCCTGACCTAGAACATTGACGCCGCCCTCTCCCTGTACATATTCGAGCATTACCGCGCAAACTGTATCGTCGAGCTTAGCCTTGAGATCGTCGATATCATTTGCGGTCACGTTTACGAAACCTTCCACGAACGGAAAGAAATAATTATGGAACACATCCTGACCCGTTGCGGAAAGAGTAGCAATAGTTCTGCCATGGAAAGAATTAACAAGAGTGACTATGGTATGTCTGCCCTTGCCGTATTTATCGAAGCTGTACTTCCTTGCCACCTTTATGGCGCACTCGTTAGCCTCTGCGCCGCTGTTGCAGAAGAATACGGACTTGTATCCCGAGATATTGCAGAGTTTTTCTGCGAAATCAGCCTGAACTTTTGTGTAATAGTAATTTGAGCTGTGCTGGAGAGTCCTTACCTGAGCGCATACAGCGTCAGCCCACTTTTCGTCGCAGTATCCAAGAGAATTTGTACCTATTCCGCTTCCAAAGTCGATATATTCCATGCCGTTCTCGTCCTTACAGCGTCTGCCGCTACCCTTTTCCATAACAAGGGGATAGCGTCCGTAGGACTGCATAACGTGCGAATTAAATTTATCTATAGTATTCATAACGTCCTCCTTGGGGCAGACTGCCATGGACTTTATCAGACACACTATTATTATAGCGCGAAAAGGCAGTCAAAATCAATCAATTACTTTTTTTTATAAGTAAATTTTTTGTATACAAGTAAATTATTTTACGAGCGGTAGGTATATCACACAAACTGAGTACCGATTCCTTCGTTAGAAAGTATCTCGATAAGAATAGAATGAGGAACTCTTCCGTCTATGATTACGGTTTTTCTCACTCCTCGTCTGACAGCTTCAACACAACAGTCAATCTTAGGTATCATACCGCCTGAGATAATGCCCTGTCTTTTTAGGAAAGGCACTTCGCTGACATTTACTTCTGGGATAAGAGTTGACGGGTCATCTTTATCACGTAAAAGTCCCGCAATGTCGGTCATAAGAATGAGATTTTCCGCACCGAGCTCCGCAGCAATTCTTGCAGCAGCAGTATCAGCATTTATATTATATGTATTTCCTTCGCTGTCAGTCGCAACTGTAGCGATAACGGGAATATTTCCGTTTGCAAGAGCATCAGTGATAGGCTTTGTATTCACATTTGTTATCTCGCCAACCCAGCCAAGGTCCTGTCCGTCATCGGTCTTTTTCTTTTCTGCAACAAGCATTTCACCATCGATACCACAAAGACCCACAGCACTACCTTTATGCTGTGCAAGAAGCTGCACAAGCTCTTTGTTCACCTTTCCTGAAAGCACCATTTTTACCACGTCAACGGTCGCGTCGTCAGTATATCTCAAACCATTCACGAAGCGACTCTCTATATTAAGTTTCTTGAGCATATCACTTATCTCAGGTCCGCCGCCATGTACCAACACTACTTTTACTCCTACCAGCGAAAGGAGTACAATATCTGTCATTACGGCATCCTTAAGTTCCTTGTTGGTCATAGCGTTTCCACCGTACTTGATAACAAGTATCTTATTATTGTACTTCTGTATATATGGCAGGGCGTCGATAAGAACCTGCGACTTGTCATTATTTGATATCTTTTCCATTTTCCTTACTTCCTTTTTAACATTAAGATTGATATGCATTATTGTTTTCTATAGCCATATCGAGTATATCTTGAACCCGATACGGATCTTCCACGTCGGGAATAATAAAAAGCAAAAGTGTTCCTTTCGCCATAACACTTCCTTTATTTCCACGACTTATTTTAACTGTTGTACTTTTGATATCCTCTAAGAGTACATCAATCCACTGAGAATATGCGTACTTACCAAGTCTTCTGTCAGTTATAACATAGCAAGTATTATTGTCGTTTTTCAAAGATCTTTCTAGGATAATCACTACTAATCCTAACAGAATAAACATAAAAATCTTATCTAGCAGACAAGCCATACTAACTGTCAGCAAACCAATTAATACAAATATCACATTGTTGAATACAGCAAATAAAGCTCCGATTATAACAACATTTACGATTTCATGTCTAGCGCTCTTCAATGCTTTTACTATATCAATCGACAAAGAATTTGGAGCATTTACATTTCCATTACACATGATCCAAAGTATCTCCTCATCTGTTTCAAGATAAGGTTGAATAACTTTCTTCAGATAATCGGTATTTTCTTCTCTGTGATTATTACTTGAATAGTAATAATCGAAACCGTCTGACTCTTTGTTTTTTCTTCCAAACATCTTTTCTCCGTTTTATCAATATCATTATCATTCATATTTATTTAATCGTGCACTTAATATAGCATCCTCGATTATCTGCTTTACTCTTGCTGGATTTTGTATTTTAGGAGATATATAATAAGTTATGCTTTTATTTGCTCTTATTTCAGTACCTCTACTGAAATCATAGTCAACAACATTTTCGTCAAGCATCATGCGCAGATTTCCTATCCTGCCGTCCTTGGACGAAACGGTGATGCTTTTTATACTGCTAAGCCATATATTTTGAGAAGATTCAAAATAGCGTACTATTATTCTCTTATCCGTAACAGCCATAATACTCTGCTCTTTTTCTTTAGCCTTGGACAGTCCTACCACAAAAAGAATTATTCCTGGGATAGTTCCTATGCATGTTAAGGTCAGTATCAGTCCAATTATGATAAAAGCAATTGCCACACCCATATCCTGTTTCCGCGCCTCAGCATTAAGCTTATCCAGTCTGCCAAAACCACCCGCCCAAAGCAAATGCTCATCATGACAAAGATATGGTGCAAAAAAAGATTCAAAATCGGCTGAACCTACGTAGGATTGCCGCTGAGCCGCCGCCGTATAATAAGGACGCTGTTCGTAATCGGCATCGTCATAGGTTTGCTCGTGACTGTGATTACACTCCTTCACATCAGTGACGTTCTGATATGTCTGCTCATGGTCGTGTCTACATTCCCAGAGATCGTCCATGTCCTCATATGTCTGCTCGTGGCTGTGGGTACACTCCCTGCGGTAATCATGGGACGGAGCTATATAGTCATCATCGAACTTAGCAGCGTATCTTTCGTTATAATCTTCGTATTCTTCGTCTCTTCTGCCAAACACACAATCACCACCATATTAAATTCAACTGTTATTTCTATAGACTTCGAAAGCTGAATTTTTATATTATTGAGAAGAAAATTGAATCTTCCAAAAGAGCTCATAATACATATTATTTCAAAGAACACAGAGCACATAACAGCCTGAAGCACGCCAAATAACATATAATCACAGTAAAAATCGTCGAACCATCTGTATTATGCATATCTCTCTGCATTTAACTAGAAAATGTGTCAACTTCTATAATCACCGTTTATCTTTACGTAGTCATAGGTAAGATCACAGCCCCATGCAATAGCTCTGCCTTTGCCGTCACCCATAGAAACAAGTATCTGTATCTCCTCGTCCTGAAGTATCTTCTTTGCTAGCTCCTCAGAGAACTCGATAACGTTGCCCTGGCGTCCGAGAGGGATTACTCCGCCGCTTGAAGCCATTTCAATATCAACCTTTGAAATGTCGAAATTAGCGTCCGCATAACCAACAGCACAGTATATTCTGCCTGCATTTGCGTCTTCTCCGAATATCATAGCTTTGATAAGGCTTGAACCTATAACAGACTTTGCAACTTTTTCTGCTATCTCGTCAGTGTCAGCTCCTCTTACAGCACATTCCACAAGCTTTGTAGCTCCTTCACCATCTCTTGCCATTTTACGTGCTAGATTCATTAGAATGCCATAGAGCGCGTGTCTGAACTTCTCAAACTCACTGTTTTCTTCAGTAACGCACTTATTTCCTGCATCACCCGAAGCCATAATACAAACCATATCGTTTGTAGAAGTATCTCCATCAACGCTCACTCTGTTGAGAGTTACCTTGATTATATCGTCAAGGGCACGCTGCATCATTTCAGGAGAAATATCCGCATCAGTTGTGATGAATGTAAGAGTTGTCGCCATATTCGGGTGTATCATGCCGCTACCCTTTAGCATTCCGCCCATAGTACAGGTTTTGCCACCAAGCTCAAACTGTACGGCAATTTCCTTTTCCTGTGTATCTGTAGTCATAATAGCTTCAAGAGCGCGCTTATTTCCATCGTAAGTAAGTCCGCCTGCAAGCTCATCCATAGCTTTTTCGATAGGCTCGATTGGAAGTACTTGTCCGATAACACCTGTGGATGCTACAATAACGTCATTTTCATTAATGCCGAGAGTCTTTGCAGCAAGCTGACACATCTTTGTAGCCTTTTCAACGCCATCAGGATTACATGTGTTTGCGTTTACCGAGTTTACGATAACTGCTCTTGCCTTACCATTCCTAAGATGCTCTTTCGTAACTAGTATGGGAGCTCCCTTAACCTTATTTGTTGTATATACTGCAGCAGCACTACATTCCTTGTCCGCAACTATAAGCGCAAGATCATTCTTCTTTTTGGCTGCAGGTACAGCGTTATTTGCAGCTGCGTTTGCCTCTGCCATTTCTCCCAGCGGCTTATGTGCGAGACCACACTGAACTCCATTTGCCTTAAATCCTTTTGCGGCACATACTCCGCCATCTACAAAGATTATTCCCTTTAGTTCAACAAGCTTCATGTATTTCCTCCCTGATTTTCTGTGCGAATTTCGTTACGATTTCAATATATTCCTTTTTTTCATCCTCAGAAGCCCAGTGATGTGCCTTGGCCATTATCCCTGCCTTTTCAAGAACAGGCTCCATCTGCGTATAGAAAAGTCTCAGGTACTTTTCCTTGCCTGCATAAAGATTAAACATCAACTGTCCTTCAAACATTTCTCCGACAAACGGATCGTCGCTGAGCATTTCGATAGCTCTTTTTATCGCAACACGGGAACATATCTTCTGACGTAGCATTCTGCTCACGTCAGATACATTCAACTGATCCTTCGTCTTTTCCATAATGGTATTGAACCATTCATCAACAGTATAGTCTATACCGTCGTCCTCAATAAGATCATATTCATAAATCTCGCGCAGTGTTTTACTCATTTTACTTCCCCCCAGAAATAATTAATGATAAATCATATAAGTCCTGTTGTTTCGTCTATTCCCATCATTATGTTAAGGCACTGAACCGCAGCACCACTTGCTCCCTTTCCTAAGTTATCAAGGCGCGAGCAAAGAAGTATCTGTTCATCATTGCCAAAAACAAACACCTGTAATTTGTTCTGTCCGCTTAGTGTATTTGACGCAAGAAAGAAACTCTTCTGCTCCTCTGCAGACATAAGAGGCATTACCTCTATCATTTTTGCACCTGAATAGTGCTTTGCATACATCTCATGCACCTGCTGTGCAGTCACTTTCTTACCAAGAGTTCTTGTCTGTAATGGCACGCTTACTACCATACCGCTGAAATAATCACATACCATGGGATTGAACATCGGTGTGTATGTAAGTCCGGAAACTGCTTTCATTTCAGGCAAATGCTTATGCTGCTGAGAGAGTGCATACTGTCTCGGGCTGTTAAACTCAAACGGCTTATCCTCCCCCTCATAAACAGCTATAGCCTTCTTTCCTGCTCCACTGTAGCCTGAAGTCGCATACGCAAAAAAAGGATAGTCCGCAGGTATTATTCCATTGTTCACAAGAGGATAAACTATAGAAGCAAAACCACTTGCATAGCAGCCGGGAACAGCAACTCTGTTGGATTTCATTATCTTTTCCCTGTGAGCAGCCGAAAGCTCAGGAAAACCATAAGCCCAGTCAGGATTTATACGGTAGGCTGTAGAAGCATCTATAATACGAACGTGATCGTTATTCTTATCTATAAAGGATACAGCTTCTATAGAAGCCACATCGGGCAGACAAAGGAACACAAAGTCTGCACTGTTGATAAGACGGGCACGCTCAGACGGATCTTTTCTCAGTTCCTCACTGATCTTCATTATCTCAAGGTCTTTTCTGTCCTTGAAACGTTCCTGTATCTTAAGACCCGTAGTGCCTTCCTGGCCGTCGATATAGATTTTTACTGACATACAATTATTCCTCCTCGCCCTCTGCAACAATCACCGTGTGGCCGCCGCATTTCGGGCAATAATTCTCATGATCTACCATCAGACATCTGCTCCAACTATAGCCGCATTCTGAGCATGTATGCTTCCTCATTACAGGTGGCGGTCCGTAAATACATCTGACCACGTCCTTCTCAGGCTCATACAAAACGCTGATGTTTTCTGAACCGCAATATCGGCAGAACCTGTCATTGCCAATAATCTCGCGGCAGTTTCCACATATTCTCCTCAGAGAACTGCTTTCACCTGTATCCTTCATAAAACCGCCCCCCCTTTATCGGTTTTTCGGACATATAATTTCAGTCCATAATAAATAATAACTCGTAATCCGCCCACAGAAGGTCCTAACAGCTTCTTAGTTTTTCTTCCTTTTATTGACCTTGCGCTCATATTTCAGGCGCTTAGGATCCTCAAGATCTGACTTATCCTCTATCATCGAATGCCATATGCTCAATCCCAGCGTTATCGCAACGACAACAGAGAACCATATTATGTGAGTAGCAGGCTTTACTGCTAGCCAAAGCCCCATTATTATCTCACCTATTACCCAGATTACTCCCATGAATATGGAAAGTCCTACAATAAATGTTAAGTCTTTTTTCTTCATATCAAAGTCCCAACGCCTCTTCGGCAAGCTTTATCTGCTCCCTGACAGCATCTGGTGACGGACCTCCTTCGGATTTGCGCTCACGGACACAGGTATCAAGGCTTATAGCCTCGTAAACGTCTTCTGAGAAGAGGTCTGTCATTGCCTTGTAATCCACAAGAGGAAGAGTCTCAAGAGTAAGTCCCTTCTCTATGCACTGAGCAACAAGAGTACCTGTTATCTTATAAGCATCGCGGAAAGGCATTCCCTTCTTAACAAGATAATCTGCACAGTCTGTGGCATTTATGAAGCCCCTTGCAGCTGCATTTCTCATATTATCCTTGAGCACGCGCATAGTTGCGAGCATAGGAGTAAAAGTCTTTACGCAAAGCTTAACATTGTCAACCGCATCGAAAATAGCCTCCTTGTCCTCCTGCATATCCTTATTATACGCAAGGGGGAGTCCCTTCATCATTGTAAGGAGTGTCATAAGATCGCCATTGACCCTGCCGGTCTTACCGCGAATAAGCTCCGTAACATCAGGGTTCTTCTTCTGTGGCATTATTGATGAGCCTGTTGCAAATGCATCGTCAAGCTCAACAAATTTGAATTCCCACGAACACCAGAGGATTATTTCCTCAGAAAACCTCGAAAGATGAGTCATAAGCAGAGACAGAGCACAGTTAAGCTCTATACAGTAGTCTCTGTCAGAAACTCCGTCAAGACTGTTGGGCATCGGCGCTGTGAAACCGAGAAGCTCCGAGGTCTGCTTTCTGTTGGTCTTATACGTAGTACCAGCAAGAGCACCGCTACCAAGAGGGCAGTAGTTCATTCTTCTTGTAGTGTCCTTAAGTCTCTCCATATCGCGAAGAAGCATCCAGACGTACGCCATAAGGTGATGAGCAAGAGTTATCGGCTGTGCGCGTTGTAAATGAGTATATCCCGGCATAATGGTCTCAGTGTGATCTTTTGCCATTTTTACCAACGTAACGGCAAGTTCCTTTACCATAGCATATATCTCATCTATCTCGTCACGAAGATAAAGTCTAAGGTCAACCGCCACCTGATCGTTTCTCGAACGTGAGGTGTGAAGTCTCTTTCCAACATTGCCGAGGCGTTTTGTAAGCTCTGCTTCAACAAACATATGAATATCCTCAGCATTTGGGTCAAGTTCCAGTCTACCACTGTCAATATCATCAAGAATACCTTTAAGTCCTGCGATTATCTCGAGGCTGTCCTCCTTGGTGATTATGCCGCAGTCTCCCAACATAGTAGCGTGGGCGATACTGCCCTGTATATCATGACGGTACATACGTCCGTCAAAGGCGATGGAAGAGTTAAAAGCATTTACGCCTTCGTCAACCTGTTTGGAAAACCTTCCTGCCCACATCATATCTGCCATAGCTTTTCTCCTTTTTTATCGGATTCAGGATTAAAGATCAATAATGTTTTCTGCTCTTTAAAGCCTGATATTCCTTGAATACGTTAAGACATTCTTCTCTGTCCAGCTCCTCAAAAAATCTATCCTCGGATTCGTAAAACACTTTGTCCCTGAAGCCAATACTATCAGTATCATTTATATTGCAACCGAAAAAAACCTTTTTGATATTCGCCCACATCACAGCACCTGCACACATGGGACAAGGCTCTGCGGTAGTATAAAGCTCACATCCTGAAAGATCATAGGTTTTCAGTTTTTTGCAGGCATCGCGGATAGCCATTACTTCACCATGACAAGTGGGATCTTTACGCTTTATGACTTCATTGTGACCACTGCCGACGATAACTCCGTCTTTAACGATAACGCATCCGAAAGGGCCACCGTGGCCTGATTTTATCCCCGTTCTCGCCTCTTCAACAGCTTTTTCCATGTATTTATTCATATTTCGATGTATTTATTCCTATAGAAAAGGTCATCACGAACGGTGAAGCCCATGTGCTCCCAGAACTGGTTGCCATTTT
>JAFZYX010000011.1 GCA_017616055.1 Ruminococcus sp. | reverse complement strand
TTCTGCTTTATATAATCTAATTTATCCATACGCCCCTACCGAAATGAATAAACAGCAATAATTACTTGTTGTTTCTTTTCTTATCCAGCTGAGCTCTTACCTTTATCGGGAGACCGAAGAGATTGATGAAGCCTGCTGCATCAGCCTGATTGTAAACTTCATCCTCATCGAATGTAGCAACTTCCTCATCGTAAAGTGTATATGGTGAAGTTACGCCTGCATTGATGATATTGCCTTTATAGAGCTTAAGCTTAACATCACCTGTAACTCTCTCCTGAGTCTTACTTACGAAAGCGCTCATAGCCTCGCGGAGAGGAGTGTACCACTGACCGTTATATACGATATCAGCGAACTTGATACTAAGGTACTGCTTGATACGTGCAGTTTCCTTGTCAAGAGTGATAGTCTCGAGAACTTCATGAGCATGATAAAGGATAGCACCGCCAGGAGTCTCATAAACGCCTCTTGACTTCATACCAACGAGACGGTTCTCAACGAGGTCTGCTAGACCGATACCATTCTCGCCACCAAGCTTGTTAAGAGCTGATACCATTTCAACACCATTGAGCTTCTTGCCGTCAAGCATTGTAGGAACGCCCTTCTCGAAGTGAAGTGTGATATATGTGGGCTTGTCTGGAGCATCAATCGGTGAAACACCCATTTCAAGGAAGCCCTTCTTCTCATACTGTGGCTCGTTTGCGGGATCCTCAAGGTCGAGGCCCTCGTGTGAAAGGTGCCAGATATTTTTGTCCTTTGAGTAGTTTGTCTCTCTGTTTATCTTAAGAGGAATGTTGTGAGCCTCTGCATAATCAATCTCCTCATCACGGCTCTTGATGTCCCATTCTCTCCATGGAGCAATGATAGCCATTTCAGGTGCAAAAGCCTTAATAGCAAGCTCGAATCTTACCTGGTCGTTGCCCTTACCTGTACAGCCGTGGCAAATTGCATCAGCACCCTCTTCAAGTGCAATCTCAGCGATGCGTTTTGCAATTATAGGACGAGCAAAGGAAGTACCGAGCATATATCTATTTTCGTATATAGCTCCTGCCTGAACTGTAGGATAAACGTAGTCCTGGATGAATTCTTCCTTAAGATCTGCAATAATGAGCTTGGAAGCACCAGTCTTGATAGCCTTCTCCTCAAGTCCGTCAAGCTCTGTGCCCTGTCCTACGTCACCAGAAACAGCGATAACTTCGCAGTTGTTGTAGTTTTCCTTGAGCCACGGAATAATGATGGATGTGTCAAGTCCGCCAGAATATGCGAGGACTACCTTTTTGATATCCTTTTTGTTAGCCATTGTAATTACCTCCTGAATATTATCGCTGCTTTGAGAACAGCGCGGATTTGCAATATAACACTATTATACTACATAGTAAAATATTGTCAAGTATTTTTGAATAAATATTCATTATTTTTCGTTTTATTCGCTTTTATATGAATATTATTCACTGCAAATAGAATTAATATTGGTACCACCTGTTTTTCTCCGTATTAGTCTCGCAGTTAAAAAGCTGTGTTAAATCCGGTTTTGTTTTGTACGAAATCCCGATTTTTATGTAAAAGTGGCTTTTTTGCTTGATATTTTCGCTCTTTACTATTATAATAAAGTTACATATCGCTCTGCAAAGTGCTAAAGAATAACAGGCAGGGCTTTTCCTAACATTATGGAGGTTAACATTATGGCTGAGAAAAACGGTACAAAGATAACTATACTCGGCGCAGGCAACGTCGGCGCTTCTGTAGCTTATACATTTGCGGTTGCAGGAACTTGTTCTGATATCGTACTCGTTGACATCAACAAGGCAAAGGCAAAGGGAGAGGCTATGGATATCCGTCAGGGCGTATCCTTCGGTGAGAACGTTGAAATTTTCGATGGTGGCTATGAAGACGCCAAGGACTCAGATATCGTAGTAGTTACACTCGGTCTTGCAAGGAAACCCGGTCAGACACGTCTCGACCTTGCTCAAACAAACGTAAATATCATAAAAGAAGTCATGCCACAAGTTGCTAAATACGCTCCCGATGCTATTTATGTAGTTGTCAGCAATCCTGTTGATATTCTTACATATACTATTCTGAAATGTACAGACCTAAAGCCAAATCAAGTCATCGGTTCTGGTACAGCTCTTGATACTTCAAGACTTCGTTCTATCATAGCTGACCATATAGGTCTTAGCCCTAACAGCATACACGCTTACGTGTTTGGTGAGCACGGAGATTCTTCGTTTATTCCGTGGTCTATAATGAATATCGCTGGCGTTCCTGTTGATGAATACTGTGCAGATCAAGATCACGCAAATCTTGATGAGGATGAGATTATAAACGAAGTTCGCGGCGCTGGTGCAGAAGTCATCAAGAGAAAAGGCGCAACCTTCTACGCTATCGCAATGAGCGTTAACAAGATATGTGACACTGTTCTCCGTGACTCAAAGAACATCATCACGGTTTCCACTATGATAAATGGCAGATATGGTATCAATGACGTGTGTCTCAGTCTCCCATGCGTTATCGGTAGCAACGGTATTGAAAGAGAAGTTTCACCTAAGCTGACAGACGCAGAGATTGAGAAGCTTCAGGCAAGTGCAAAGGCACTGAGAAGCGTTATTGACCAGATCCAGTTCTGAGAAAACGCTAATATGCATTTTCACGGAGAACCTGTTGTTCTCCGTTTTTTTGAAATAAGTACTGAAAGGAAACATAAATCATGAATTATGCAGAAGAATCACTAAAAAAGCATTATGAATGGCAAGGAAAGATTGAAGTTATCTGCCGTGCTCCTCTTGTTACAAGGGACGACCTCTCTCTCGCTTACACACCAGGCGTTGCACAGCCATGTCTCGAAATACAGAAAGACGTAGACAAAAGCTATGAGCTCACACGTCGTTCAAATCTCGTTGCCGTAGTTACAGATGGTACAGCCGTTCTCGGTCTCGGTGACATCGGCCCTGAGGCAGGTATGCCTGTTATGGAAGGCAAGTGCGCACTCTTCAAAGCTTTCGGCGACGTTGACGCAATCCCTCTCTGCGTCCGCTCAAAGGATGTTGACGACATCGTAAATACAGTAAGTCTCCTCGCAGGCTCATTCGGAGGAGTAAACCTTGAGGACATCTCTGCTCCCCGCTGCTTCGAGATTGAAAAGAAGCTCAAGGCTTGCTGTGATATCCCGATATTCCACGACGACCAACATGGTACAGCAGTTGTTACCCTCGCTGCAATGCTCAACGCTCTTAAGGTAGTAGGCAAGAAGCTTGACGAGATAAGAGTAGTTACAAGCGGTGCAGGCGCAGCTGGTATTGCTATTATAAAGCTCCTCATCTCTATGGGACTTAAGGACGTTGTACTCTGCGACAGAAACGGAGCTATCTACAAGGGACGTCCCGAAGGCATGAACCCTGTCAAGGACGAAATGGCCGAGATAACCAACCAACAGATGAGAAAGGGCAGCCTCGAAGAAGTTATCAAGGGTGCAGACGTATTCATTGGCGTTTCAGCTCCAAACTGCGTAACTCCCGAAATGATAAAGTCAATGGCTGACAAGCCAATTCTTTTCCCAATGGCTAACCCAACTCCCGAGATCATGCCAGATCTCGCAAAGGAAGCAGGTGCTGCTGTTGTTGGCACAGGAAGAAGTGACTTCCCTAACCAGATAAACAACGTTCTAGCATTTCCGGGTATATTCCGCGGAGCTCTCGATGTTCGCGCAAGCGATATTAACGACGCCATGAAGATTGCTGCTGCAAAGGCTATTGCTTCATTCGTTACAGACGACAAGCTAAGTGCTGATTACATTATTCCAAGTGCTTTAGACAAGACTGTTGCTCAGGCAGTTGCTAAGGCTGTTGCTCAGGCTGCCAAGGATACAGGCGTTGCACGTCTTTAATTCGTAATACGTGTTTATTTAATGCTTGCAGACGCAAAAAAAATATGATATACTAAAGCCGTGGAGCAACTTTGCTTTGCGGCTTTCTTTATTAGTTGAAAGTTGAGAATTAGGGGCAGTCTGAACGTCGTCCCTACAATTAATCACACATTAACGGGTGTTTATCAAACGCCCCATCAAAGGAATGATAAATATGAGTTTAAACGATACCCCCTCCTCAGAGAGAATTCACATCGGCTTCTTCGGACGAAGAAACGCCGGTAAATCCAGCGTGGTAAATGCTGTTACGGGGCAAGAACTGTCCGTAGTCTCCGATATAAAAGGAACTACCACGGACCCCGTCACAAAAGCTATGGAGCTTCTTCCGCTCGGCCCTGTTGTGATAATAGACACCCCTGGATTTGACGACGAGGGAGCTCTCGGCGAGCTGAGAGTCCGCAAGACAAAACAAATACTCAACCGCACAGACCTTGCCGTACTCATTGTTGACGGCAAGGTCGGACTTACCGATATCGAACGCCAGCTCATCGGCATTTTCAAGGAAAAGGATATACCATTTCTTACCGTTTACAACAAATCTGACATCTCCGAAAAGCGCGTCTGTCAGAACAATGAGATAGAAACAAGTGCACTTACGGGCGAGAACATCTATGAGCTCAAGGAACGCATCGCCGCTCTTGCGAAGCTCCCTTCGGAAGAAAAGCGCATAATCGGTGATATGCTCAACCCAAATGATATGGTGGTACTCGTTACACCAATCGATGCAGCTGCTCCGAAGGGAAGAATGATACTTCCACAAGTGCAGACTCTCCGAGATATACTTGACGCAGATGCCATGGCAGTATTTACAAAGGAATTCCAGCTTGCTGCCACTCTCGACAAGCTCAGTGCGCCCCCAAAGCTTGTCATAACCGACAGTCAGGCATTTGCAATGGTGAGCAGAATAGTTCCCGAATGTGTTCCGCTGACATCGTTTTCCATACTTATGGCGCGATACAAGGGCTTCCTTGAGACTTCCGTAAAGGGCGCAACTGCAATTAAAAAACTGAATGACGGAGACACCATACTCATATCCGAGGGCTGCACCCACCACCGTCAGTGTGGTGACATAGGAAGCGTGAAGCTTCCTATGTTGCTGAAAAAGATCACGGGCAAGTCCCTGAACATTGAACTGAGCTCAGGCAGAGAGTTCCCCGAGAACTTGTCGAAATACAACCTGGTGATACATTGCGGCGGCTGTATGCTGAACGAGCGTGAAATGACCTACCGCCGCAAGTCAGCAGAAGACCAGAACGTTCCCTTCACCAACTACGGCATAGCCCTCGCCATGATGAACGGCATTCTCAAGCGCAGTCTTGGTATATTTCCCGACTTAGCAGGAGATGTCGAATGAAAGCGCGGCTGCCCTATATCATCGGCTTTGTACTGTTTGTGTTAGTTGAAGTCTGCATAGGCGTATTCTCTTTCAGCCGCTTCATACGCTCTTACGTGGGTGATGTTATTATCGTATGGGTACTGTACTGCCTTTTCCGCTCATTTGTTCCAAGTAAATTCAACTCCTATGCGGTAGCAGTCGGTATTCTTGTATTTTCATTCGCCGTAGAGTTCTTACAAAAAGCACATATCGTCGATATACTTGGCGTTAAGAATGAGTTTCTTCGTATCATCATAGGTACGAGTTATGCAAACGAGGACTTATGGAGTTACGCAGCCGGAACTGCCATAACCATTCTCGAGATATACATATTTAATAAACTTTTTAAAGGGAATAATCAATGTACAACTCACTCAAAATAAAATGTATCATAGACGATATCGTTTCATTTCAGGCACAGTATATTAAGTATCTAGTCCTCAGTGCACATATGCGATACGCTATCATCAAAGATGTGATACTCAGTTCTAACAGGACAATTTCATGTATGGTGCTAAGGAATCCCTTTGTATGAGGTTATTGAAACACATCTCTGAGGAATACTGTTCATTTAAAATAGTCTGGTCTGAAAAGGTGCATGACGGAACGTGTTACAGTTTCGATATATCGACTGAAGACAAAAAGAAGTTGTTTCTTGACAATTACCGCTTCTATGACCACGCTGACTTCGCAATAGGACTTCCTAAACTCGGTACTTACTTCAAAGTTGCCGTCGACTGCTCCTACGAGCCGTATTCCTCCTATTTTTAGCGATATGGAACTGAAAATGTTCATAGAGCATCACACAAGAGATATCGGCATTTTTTATAACATCGTTTTTGAAACATAATCGTATTTTCTCTCTGAGGCATATAATGAATAAAAGCTGTATAAACTCAGCCTCAAGGGCAATAATAACAACAAATTCATTATATATCGGGAGAAATGATCATGTCCGTCAGAAGAGGAGAAATATATTACGCCGACCTCAGTCCCGTTGTAGGCTCTGAACAGGGCGGCATTAGACCTGTACTTATAGTTCAAAACGATGTGGGGAACAAGTACAGTCCCACAGTCATAGCGGCTGCAATAACAAGCCAGCGAGGCAAAAGCAGGCTTCCTACTCACATTGAAGTTCAGGCAGAACAGTGCGGTCTTGCCAAGGACAGCATAGTTTTGCTAGAGCAGATACGCACCATCGACAAGAAACGTCTGAAAGACAAAATGGGGGAGCTCGACCTTAACTCAATGGATAAGGTTAATACAGCTCTTTCCATAAGTTTCGGACTGGAAATATAGTTATCGATTATTAGTATGGACGCCATTATAGGCGTCCGTTTTTATACTGTGTTCGTAAGTGTTTATAGCGGATAGCTCTGCATATAGCAATTCCTTCTTTTATCCTTGCGGACGCACAATGCGCAACCCTACAGGCTAACGGCTCAGAAGTGAGCTGACAATGGGTACTGCCGTACTGAAGCCCAGTGCAATAAGTAACTCCACCATACTTGGAACAGCTGTGCTGAAAACAACCTGCAACTGCGGAACGAGCACAGCAGCCGCAAGGACAACTCCCGAAACGAGAACTGCACCCACAAGCTTCATATTGCCGAAAGGATTAATACGGAAAAGCGAGCGTCTCTCGGAGCGACACTCGAAAACGTGTATGAGCTGTGATACTACAAGTGTGATAAGCGCTGCAGTGCGGCAAGCTTCTACGGAACTCCCAAGGTGCATTACTGTGGTGAAACTTGCAAGAGTAGAAAGACCGATGAATATACCTCGAATAACTATCTTCCACATAAGTCCTCCTTCGAAGAACCCCTCGTCGGAGCGTCTCGGCGGACGACTCATAATATCACTCTCTGGACGTTCCATTCCAAGTGCTATTGCAGGCAAACTGTCCGTGACGAGATTTACAAGGAGTATCTGCACAGGAATAAGCACTATTGGCATTCCCATAACTATCCCCAGAAACATTGTCAGAACTTCCCCTATGTTGCATGAGAGAAGATATCGCACAAATTTTCGGATATTTGCGTAAACGCACCGTCCCTGTTCCACAGCATTTACAAGGGTTGAAAGGTTATCATCCATAAGTATCACATCCGCAGCCTGTTTGGTCACGTCAGTACCTGTAACTCCCATAGCTACACCAACATCTGCTTCTTTGATCGCAGGAGCATCGTTGACACCGTCACCTGTCATAGTCACTATTTCACCGATTCTCTTAAAGCTGCGGACAATACGAAGCTTATGGGCAGGCTCAACACGAGCAAACACGGTATATTTCCTGATATCACGGTCGAGTTCCTCATCGGAAAGCCTGTTCAGTTCCTCACCCGTTATAGCCATCCCGCCTTTGAGCAGACCAGCCATTCCTGCAACAGCCATTGCAGTATTTTTATGATCGCCTGTTATCATGACAGTCTTAACTGATGCCGCCGCACAACGACGTATAGCACTTTTGGCTTCCTCCCTCGGTGGATCGGTCATACCTACAAAGCCGAGAAATACAAGATTTCCACGGTCAGGTTCGAGTTTGTCGGAGCAGCACATCGCTAGAGCAAGCACTCTCAGTGCCCTGTCGGACATCTCCACAGCTTTCTCTTCAAGCTTTCGACGGAAAGAAGCTGTCATGACAGCTACCTCTCCCCTATTGTTAATGTACTGCAAACACCTTGGCAGAAGAATTTCCTCTGCACCCTTGAAGTACATCCTCTTTTCATTACCGGAAATGCAATGAACTGCCATAAACCGCGTTTCGCTGTCGAATGGAAACTCCCCTATGATACATATATCCTGAGATAATGATGATTTCGTAATACCAGCTTTTGCTGCGGCGATTAGGAGAGCGGCTTCTGTTGGATCGCCTGAAACGCTCCACTCACCCTTGCCTGCAAGAGTTCCTCTGTTGCGGCTTTTTGTCGTTTCTTGAGTACTTATCTCTGCCGTGGAACATATAACTCCACACCGCAGTGCCTCCGTGAGAGCCTTCTCTGTCATGGAATTTATACTGATATTGCCTCTTTTAGTAACAGTTCCACTGACTTTATAGCCCATACCGGTGAATAAGAATTCTTCATCAGCAGTAACAAGCTCTGTAACGGTCATTTTGTTCTCTGTAATAGTTCCTGTCTTATCAGAGCATATTATCGATGTGCAACCTAAAGTTTCAACGCTATGGAGCTTGTTAACCAAAGCTTTCTGCTTCATCATGCGGCTTACCGCCAGTGCAAGAGCAATAGTAACTGTTGCAGGAAGTCCCTCTGGAATCGCAGCTATAGCAATGGTTATACCCGTCATAAGCATATCAAACACATTTTCTCCGCGAAGCACGCCTGCTCCGAAAACCGCAATGCATACGATGAGACATATTACCGCCACGACCTTGCCCAGCTCCGCAAGCCGCTTTTGAAGTGGAGTCTGCTCCCTGCCGATATCCGTCAGCATTCCCGATATTTTTCCCATCTGCGTATTCATACCTGTAGCTATGACCTTTCCGCGGCATGAACCCTTTACTGCGGAAGCTCCGCAGTAAACGATATTCTTCTTATTAAGAGAGTTATCGGTATCATCCTCAAAGCCTTTTGACTTTCCTACAGCAACAGACTCACCTGTAAGAACGGATTCGTCAACAAAAAAACCTGTCGCTCTCAGAACAGCGCAATCCGCCGGTATACGATCTCCAGCCTCAAGCTCTATGATATCTCCCTTTACAAGACGTGAAGCAGCTATTTCTCGTAGTTTTCCGTCACGCCAGCACTTAGCCGTAGGAGATGTCATTAAACGGAGAGCTTCGAGTGTATGCTCAGTACGATACTCTTGTATAAATCCAAGGATAGCATTGAGCAGCACGATAAGGATTATAGTCACCGCATCTGATATCTCACCAAGAAACACTGATATGACTGTAGCTCCTAGAAGTATCATCACCATAACATCGCGAAACTGTCCGAGGAATAAACTCAGAGGCCCAGCACGCCTCTCCACTCCGATAACGTTCTCACCTTCTGTCCTTAACCTTTCCTCTGCTTCCTTTTCAGTAATACCCATATTTTCACCCTTTCACAGACATTTGTCCTTACAAGATATGTCAAACCACGGACAAATATACCTGTGCATAGACAATGGAACACCGCCCACTACCAATTACATTACAAACACAAAGGTTGCAATACCTCGTTATATGTGCTATAATAACATTATTGTCGTAAACGACATAACAGAATAATAAAAGTATCAAGGAGTGATAATATGCCATACTGCACAAAATGCGGCAGACAGCTTCAGGATGGAGAGGTCTGCAGCTGCATAGATGCCAACACACAGCAGATCGCTCATTCTCAGTATAATTACGTAAACATACCGCAACAGCCATACCAGAATTATCAAAACCAACCAAATTCACAAGGATTTGCACCTAACGGCTATCCATATCAATACTACAGTCAGCCTATTCCGCCCAAAAAGGAAAGCAAAGCATGGATCCTAGCAATAATCATACCTGTCGGCATTATCATGCTGATGATATTTGCAGCTATATTTATTCCTGCAACGCTCGGATATGCAAGAAAATCAAAAATGTCGGTAAAAAATGAATATGCAAACCACATTAGAAAGGCTGCAACTACATCTATCATAGAGCTTGAAGAAGAGGGGGAAAAAGTAAAAGGAAAATACATAATCTGTTCTAATAATAACGATAATGTTGCAGTTCCATTTAATATTGCAGCCTTCAACGAGAAATTCAATTATTATACAAGCAATGAAAGTCTGAAAAAGAACGAATACTTTATAGTAGTAGTCGACGGAGTTGCTGTGTATACTGCTGTTTCTGAAGACTGGACGAACCCAAAGGAACTAGTTGGAACATATCCACCCTCTACTCCGACCGGAACAAGCCTCTATACGGTGGACGGAAGCACTTCAATGTCCACAGATAAGAAAACTCTAGATTACCTTTACTGGGACACATACGACAAGATATTCAATAAGTAATCAAATAAAAACAAGCCCAAAAACAGTTTTTTTGACTGTTTTTGGGCTTGTTATATTATCAGAACTTAAGTTCATCGGTTATATTGAGAGTTTTCATTTCAGCTGCAACAAATTTGTCTGCAGAAAGTGCGTAGATATAGTCGCCTATATACACAGCTCTGTCAAATACCGGAGTCTGCCATCCGTAATACATATCCGTGATAACATCCGAGGAGATATCACCCCTGTGCACAAACTTTCCATCCTCATAGCTGAAAAACTCATACCTTGTCTGATAGATATAGTCCTTGAAATCGTCAGTATAACTATATTTTGTATATGATATCGGTACACCTATAAGGTTCTTTTCAGGAGCGATGAGAAGAGACTTTCTTTCGTAAACAGCTATTGAACTGTACCATTCCTCTTCAACCTCAACGGTATCATCTCCAAATATTCTGTTATCAGAGTAACCCGTCCATGTGTAAACGTCCTCTGCCTTGAGGTTATTTGGATCTGAGTTGTCAAACATCGTCATTCTTACACCAGTTACTCTACCAGTTTCGTTTGCGTCCTGACCGAATCCTAGAAGGAGTCCATCGCCCCACTGCTGCATATATGTGCTAAAGCCATTTATCTTGAACTCGTCAAGAAGAACGGGTTTTTCAGGATTACTGAGATCAACTGCATATAGTGGATCTGTACGGCGAAAAGTAACGACATAAGCAATATCTCCGCTGAAATTTGCGGATTTAAGTTCCTCGCCCTCGCCAAGTCCTTCAATCTTGCCGACCATGTTCATATCCATATCAAGCACGTATACACGTGTGTCCTGCTTACCTGTCTCGTAGGTATAATAACCATTTCTTCTTTCATCTGTGTATTCTTCCAGTATCCATTCAAGGTCTGCTTTTTCATCTTCAGTATATGAATGATAAATCTTGCTCATATATGTATATGTGGCTGCAACACGGAAGTATCCGCCATACTCGCTCATGGAAAACTGATCCTTAACATAGCCATTGATGTTGTTACCTGCCACTGGAACAATATCTCCGCCGCTTATAGAGATACGTGTAATATCAGTAGTATTCTCCTCTTTAGGAGCTGCCGTGTAGAGATTGTCTGCCGAGCAGTAAAGGCAGCCAGTATAACCTGCAAGAGTTTTTATATCCTTTTCCAAAGGTTTTCCAGACTCATTAAGATCAAGGCTGCTGATAACTGTATATGAAAGAATGTCCGTATGTCCGAAGCCGTCTACAGGAAGAAGTATATCCTCGGGCAGGATAATATCATAGCTCTCTTCAAAGCCGCAGTATGGTATATAGCCTCTCTTGTCACTTGCGCCATCTATATTCTCAAACAGTGGAGTTGAATATGTAGAAGTGAGAAGCATATACCCCTCTGGCGATATCCTTACATCATTGTAATAGCCATCCTGCTTATATACGTCTATTAGCTTTGGCTCATCACCTGTTGTATAGAATGCTACGAATGTATATGGTACATCGTTCTCCACTTCTCGATAATCTATGCCATAGTAGAAATTGGAGTTATTGTTATTTCCGATGATAGCTATCATATCGTTATAGACATACATATCCATTACGGAAACATTATAGCCATTATTATCGATACCAACAGTCTCGCTGATATTTATTGTAGAGCTACCGGTGAACTTTCCATCCTTTGCGTCAGCTGTGCGTAGAACAGGGGTATAGGAGTAATCCTCACCCGATTCATGTCCCAGATAGTAAATATGCTTTCCATCTGTCTTTACGATATCAGCTTCGAGAACATCCTGCTCCTGATAGTGTGTCTCAGAGTGCTCGGAATCTTCCTCCTTCACAGACTCTTCATAGTTCTCATTGTCTTCTTTTGATGATATAACTGGGGTTTCATGTAACTCCTCCCCTCCGCCGATACCTGAAGAGCCGTTTGAGTCAA
Source organism: Ruminococcus sp. (assembly GCA_017616055.1). GTDB lineage: Bacteria > Bacillota > Clostridia > Oscillospirales > Ruminococcaceae > Ruminococcus. The sequence continues at coordinate 1,279 of JAFZYX010000011.1, read as the reverse complement.
CACCGGCATCATCCATAGCGGCTGGAGCTGTTACAGATTCATCTTTAGTCACATCACCAATCTCCTCTGATTCAATAATGGTACCATAACTAGATCTGGACTTTGCGTATCTTTCTTCTTCATCTGCCGCCTTCTTGAACATGACATATATCTGCCTGTAGCTTCCAGCACTGCTCATATAGCTTGTAAGCTCCTTGGCATCCGTATTGTTATCGACATTTTTACCATCAGCATTTATCTTTTCAGGCAATTCGGATTTGTCATTCTGAGTAACGACATCGTCTTTATTATATTTATTATTTATCTTTCTGTTGTTCAAGGTATATACGGCTGTACCACTGATAACAGCACAGGCTGCAGCCATAGCTGCAATACGGCTCGCCATTGAAATACCGCTTCTCTTTTTCTTTACAACTTCATTATCGAGCATAATCTTAATGTTTTCTGGCCTGAGCTGTTCGGGAACAGGCTCTGACTTCATATGTTCTCTGAGCTTATCGTCGTTGTTCATAAACATTCTCCTTTCACGAGTCATATTTCGGGTGTCAGCTCAAGCCGCAGCTTCTGCTTTATCCTTGCAAGCTTTGAACGTACAGTAGTCGGTTTTATACCGCACAGCGAAGATATCTCGTCGCTTGTATATCCACCCAACACGGACATTGAGAGTAGCAGCTTCGATTCGTCATCCAACTTTCCCACAGCTTCTCTGAGCTCCACAGATTCGTAGCTGAAGCTGTCGGATATCTGAGAAGCGTCCTCAACATCTTCCACCGGCTCATAGTATGTACGCTGCTTCCGCTTTATCTTGGCAGCGAGAATAGTCATTATCCAGCCCCTGAACTTATCTGGACTGCGAAGCTTTTTTATGCTCTTGAATGCATCAAGTACAGTATCACTCACGGCGTCCGCAGCGTCATGCTGATTTCGCAGACTATGCAGCGCTATATGATAAAGATCCTCGTAAACTGTTGAGTAAAGTCTTGCAAAGGCTTCGGTATCTCCTTTACCTGCGAGCCTAATATCTTCTGACATATCGTTCATAGGGATCCCTCCTTTGAATCCGGATTCATAACATACGTGTCCTGCAATAAACGAATCGTTGCATAAAAATCAAAAATAGTCGCATTACACAAAAAGCAATGTCCCCAATTGTTTAGTATGACAGTACATTTTGCTGCAACCCACAAAAATACCCTAAAGGTGGAAAAAACGCAGAAAACTTCATTGACAATTCTTAATAAATAATGTATAATTATGATGACTTCTTATAAATTGTCCG
>JAFZYX010000105.1 GCA_017616055.1 Ruminococcus sp. | reverse complement strand
TGTTCATAACGCTTGCGTTATTACTTTCGCGTAATTTTTTAGTCTTTTCTTGACCTCTCTCATCTCCCTGTTCCCAGGTCGATAAGGAATCTCAAGGGTCGTTACTTTTTTATTCGCATTGTTCAATTTTCAAGATGCTGTTCGCTTTCCCTTCTTGCGGGACAGCTTTAATATTATATCACTGTCTTTCAGTTTTGTCAAGTACTTTTTTCAAATTTCTTTGAAATTTTTTTGCTCTCGACTTTCTTTTATCTGTCGGACAGTGATTATATTATATCATCTACCGCATGATTTGTCAAATAAAATTTTACCCAAATAATTCTTTTCTTTTTGTACGAAATCACGGACATGTTTTCAAAACATTCTTTTACTCCATTTTGGGTCAGAAAAGGCGCCATTAAGACGCCTTTTCTATTTACTCACAAGCGAGTAGTTCCTTATATGTTTGAATATACGTATCCGCCGATTTTGCCCAACTGTGATCGCACTGCATTGCTCTCTTAATAAGCTCTTCCCAAATGACCTTGTCATTATAGTCATTCCATGCGCGCTTCACTGCATCCAACATATCATTAGCATTATATGTCTTGAATGTATATCCGTTTCCATACTCTCCACCGTTATCTCGAACCGAATCTCTCAAGCCGCCTGTCTCACGAACGATTGGAACAGCTCCGTACCTCATGGCAATCATTTGAGCCAAACCACACGGTTCACTTTGCGACGGCATAAGGAACATATCAACACCAGCATATATTCTGTGAGATAATTCTGGCTCAAATCCGACAGTCACTGATACTCTGTCGGGATACCTTACAGACATTTCTAGGAAAAAGTCTTCATATATTTTCTCTCCGCTGCCAAGAATAACAAATTTAATACCATAATGTACCATTTCTTCAAACACGCAACGAATAAGATCAATTCCCTTATGTCTTACGAATCTGGTAACAATACCTATTATCGGTTCGTCTCCGTCTGCCAATCCGAACTCTTGAATAAGTGCTTTCCTACACTCAGCCTTTCCATCAGTTTTTTTGGCAGAGTAATTCGCCGCTATAAATTTATCCTTTTCAGGATCATATAGCTTTGTATCAATACCGTTCATAATTCCACGGAGTTTATATTGTTTTGTTACAAGTATCCTGTCAAGGCCGTGTGCATACCACGGATCCATTATCTCCCAAGCATAACTAGGACTGACTGTTGTTATCATGTCTGAAGTCTCTATTGCGCCCTTCATCATATTAACATAGCCATCATACTCGATGAGTCCTGCGTTATACATTGGAATTCCCATAAGTTCGCTTAAAACTTCTTTTCCGTACTTTCCTTGATATTCTATATTATGAATAGTATATACAGTCTTTATTCCGTCATACCCTTGCTGATACTTATAATAAACGTTATAATAAACAGGTATCAGCGCTGTCTGCCAGTCGTTGCAGTTGATAATGTCTGGTGTGAACTTTATATACTTCAGCATTTCGAGAACAGCTCTGTCAAAGAAAACAAATCTCTCACAATCATCATAGAAGCCGTAAAGACCGTCTCTCGAAAAATAGTACTCATTATCAATAAAATAATAAGTTATGCCTTCGTATATCGCCATGAAAATTCCGCAGTACTGCTTACGCCATGAAACGTCAACAGTAATATTTGCAAGAAAAACCATTTTCTCTCGTATCTCAGGTTTTATCGACTTGTAGAGTGGAATGACTACCCTACAGTCATGCTTTTTTGTTTTTATCGCTTTTGGAAGCGAACCAACAACATCTGCAAGACCGCCCGAGGCTGCGAAAGGCACAGCCTCACTGGCAGCAAATAGTATTTTCATATTTAATCACCGCCGTCAGATCTTACCGCCTTTTCCTATATACAGCGGATATGTCTCGGAGCCCGTAAGCACCTTTGCATTGCTTATCTCAACGTTCTTATCGGTAATAACCGATGTAATACTACAGCTTTCACCGACCTTGGTTCCCTGAAACAGTACGCAGTCCTTAACTACAGTATCCTTTCCAATCCTTACGCCTCTGAAAAGAATAGAATTGATAACAGTTCCTTCAATAATGCAACCGTCAGCAATAAGAGAATCCTTAATATTAGACTCAAGTCCATATTTTACAGGACCATTGTCGCCTATCTTTGTAAATACAGGCATATTCTTCATGAAAAGCGCATTTTTCTTTGTAGGGTCAAGAAGAAGTCTACTTGCGTTGTAATAATCCTGTATACTGTCTATCCTTGTAAAGAATCCATCATGCTTAAATCCCATTATCTTGTAATCCTTATTACCACTCTGAAGTATCTCACGAGTAAAACTATGCTGATTTCTGCTTGCTGCATCAGCTACCACCTTCTTAAGGAATTCCTTTGTAATAATGCACATCTCAAGCCATATATTGCATTCCCCCTTAATTTGAGGAGCAACAAGAGCGTCCTTAAGGCAGTTGTTCTCATCGAACTCTAGCACTGTTGCACAGTTACTCTTTTCGCCATCATAAAAGCTCTTGCTGTAAATAAGAGTTATGTCTGCTTCATTTTCCATGTGCTGCTTAAGCGCAGGATTAAAATTGAGGGTCGTAACAACGTCACAGTTGGACATTATAACATACTTTGCATTTGAATGTTCAACAAACCCCCATATGTTATTAAGGGCGTCAAGTCTGCCCTTGTATATTCCGCCCGTCTGACTGTATGGTGGAAGTAGATGCAGTCCACCTTTTTTACGAGCTAGGTCCCAATCACGTCCAGATCCGAGATGATCAAGAAGAGAACCATAGTTTGATTTCGTTATTACACCTACCTCTGAAACTCCCGAATTAACATAATTCGACAAAGGGAAATCTATAAGGCGATAACGTCCCCCGAAAGGTATTGAACCCATTGTTCTTGATTTTGTCAGTTCACTGACATATGAATCATGCATGCTTGCAAAAACAAGTCCCAAAACATTATAATTAACACTCATAGTACATTACCTCCGTCAGATATTTTCGCCGATGATCTGCTTCGGCTCTACAACTTTTTCAGCCGATACAGTTACATTATGTCCGACAACGGCAATGCCCCATTTGTCTCTATTTTCAATCTTTTCAGGACTTGAGCCAACGTGTGCACGGTTTTCAATAACACTGTCGCTACCAATTATAGCATATTCAACAACAGCTCCCGACTTTATTACAGTTCCTGGCATAACAATACTGTAGTTCACAGTAGCCCCAGGTTCGATTGTAACACCAGAAAACAAAATAGAAAAATCAACTGTTCCGTCAATTGTGCTTCCCTCTGAAATCATTGAGTTTTCAATGCAGGCATTGTCACCCACATACTGCGGTGGATAATTGTTGTTACGTGAATATATTTTCCAATTTGGATCGTAGAGATCAAGAGGAACGTTCGGACTGAGGAGATCCATATTTGCCTCCCACAGTGAATCAAGAGTTCCAACATCCTTCCAGTATCCTTCAAACTCATATGCAAAAAGACGCTGTCCATCTTTCAACATTGATGTTATTATATCCTTGCCGAAATCCTTCGACCATGGCTCGCCCTTTTCACGTTTGGCATTGGCTTCATTCTCATTCTCAATGAGATATTCCTTCAACTTTGCCCAACTGAAAACGTATATTCCCATTGACGCAAGAGTCGACTTTGGCTCCTTAGGCTTTTCAACGAAGTCGACAATTTGCTTCTTCTCATCGCAAATCATGATGCCGAAACGAGAAGCCTCCGCTTTCGGAACGTCTATTACGGAGATAGTACAATCAGCGTTATTTGCCACGTGAAAATCCACCATTTTGGAATAATCCATTTTATAGATGTGATCTCCGCCTAAAACTACCACATACTCGGGATCATATCTCTCGATAAATCCGATATTCTGATAAATCGCATTTGCTGTACCTTCATACCACGAAGCGCCTGACTGCGTTTCGTAAGGTGGAAGTACATGAACACCTCCATTCATCTTGTCAAGGTCCCACGGCTGACCATTGCCAATATACTCATTAAGCACGAGTGGTTGATACTGAGTAAGCACACCTACCGTATCAATACCTGAATTGGTGCAGTTTGAAAGTGGAAAATCAATTAATCTGTATTTACCGCCGTATGGTACTGCTGGCTTTGCAACATTCTTGGTCAGCGCATATAATCTGCTTCCCTGACCACCTGCAAGGAGCATTGCAACGACTCTTTTTTTACTGTACATTGTTATTCCTCCAATACAATTTCCTATCTTTTGTAATTATTTGGCAAGTTTTTTCTTTGCCGTAGTCCTTTTCTTCTCAGCTGTTTCATCAACAGCCTTTTTAGTTCTTATCGCTGTCCTTTTTTTGACGGATGTTACGATTTCTGTCTTTTGTCTTGGCTCTCTCTTTTTCGTTGGCTCATATCTGAGATATATCACTGAAAGAGGAGCTAGTGTCATTGTGATACTATTATCGTGCCCATGCATAGGGACGCTTGCAGATTTGAAAGTTTTTTCAGTAACTCCAGACCCTCCGAACTCTACAGCGTCTGTATTGAAAACAAGCTTGTACTTACCCTTATAAGGAACACCTATCCTATAATTCTGACGTTCGACAGGAACGAAATTGCAGACTGCAATAAGCTCCTCGTCATTATCATCGATACGCCTGAACGAGATAATACTCTGCTTATAATCATCATTTGAAATCCAGCCGAAGCCATTCCAAGAATCATCATTCTGCCATAACGGAGGATTTTCAATATAGAACTTGTTCAACTTTTCGGAGAACTTCTGCATTGTCTTATGAGCGTCAAAATTCAAAAGATTCCAGTCAAGCTGCGCTTTGAAGTTCCACTCGTTCATCTGCGCAAATTCCTGTCCCATGAACAGTAGCTTTTTACCTGGGTGAGCCATCATATACGCAAGAAACGCACGATATGAAGCAAACTTCTGCTCGTAATTGCCAGGCATTTTATTTATCATCGAGCACTTTCCATGTACTACTTCGTCATGCGAGATAGGCAGAATATAGTTCTCAGAAAAAGCATAAAAAAATGAGAATGTTAGCTTGTCATGATTGAACGCACGATAAATCGGATCAAGAGACATATAGCTAAGCATATCATTCATCCAACCCATATTCCACTTAAAGTTAAAGCCAAGTCCGCCGATATCAGTGGGCTTGGTAACAAGAGGCCATGCGGTTGATTCCTCAGCAATCATAAGAGCGTCAGGGTGATTACGGAAAACAGCCTCATTAAGGTGTTTGAGGAACTCAACAGCTTCAAGGTTCTCATTACCTCCATAAATGTTTGCAGCCCATTCGCCCTCACGCCTATCATAATCAAGATAAAGCATTGATGCAACAGCATCAACTCTCAGGCCATCAATATGAAACTCCTCGAACCAGTAATTGGCACTGGAAATAAGAAACGAGCAGACCTCAGCCTTTCCAAAGTCAAATACTCGCGTTCCCCACGCTTTATGTTCTTTTTTTCGGTCGTCAACATACTCGTAACAGCAACCACCGTCAAATTCATACAGACCAGCCTCGTCTTTGGGGAAATGCGCAGGAACCCAATCCAAAATAACGCCTATCCCTGCTTCATGAAACATATCTATCATCTTTCTGAGATCGTCGGGAGTTCCGTATCTCGACGTTGGAGCAAAATATCCCGTCACCTGATAGCCCCACGACCCATCATAAGGGTATTCCGTAAGAGGCATAAACTCAATATGAGTATATGACATTTTCTTAAGATATGGGATAATCTCTTTTGCAAAAGTTAGATAATCAAGGTATTTGTCTTCACCATAATTCTTCCATGAACCGAGATGGACTTCATAAATGTTTACAGGACTTTTATAAATGCTGACAATATTTTTATTATCGAACCATTGACCATCCTGCCATTCGTAACTGCTCTCATATATTTTAGAGGCAGTTCCCGGACGAGTCTCATAATGAGAGGCATAGGGGTCTGCCTTCATAAGTATTCTACCATCTTTGGTTTCGATACTGAATTTATATGCGTCGTACTGTTTTAGCTTAGGTATCTCAGTCTCCCAGATACCATCAGCTATCATGGACATAGGATTTCTTTTCCTGTCCCAATTGTTGAAGTCTCCTACTACGGAAACACTTACAGCGTTAGGAGCCCAAACCCTAAAAACAAAAACCTTGCTTCTTCCTTTTTTTACAGAATGAACACCAAAAAATTTATATGCTTCGTAGTTTTTACCCTGGTAAAAAAGGTACAACGGAAAGTCATTGGGATTGTTATTGTTATTGTAAACAGACATAATTCAGCCTCCTTTGCTATAATACATTTTATCAGAATAAGCAGAATTATTCAAGCTTTTTTGGTGATAATGGAAAAATTTCAGACGTTGTGCTAATAATAGGCACCGCATTTAGTGCATTTTGACATATTTATTTTAGAATTATCTTGGTTTGGTTTGTGAATATGCACAGCAAAACGCTCTTTTTTTCAACTTGCAAGCACGATTTGAGTTAATATTTTGTTCACAAAATAGAGCCTATTTCCCATCACCCCGTAACTCTCACACCGATGACAGTTACATCGTCGGAATGCATTCCGTGATTGAAAACCTGTGCCTTTACGCTTATTTCGTCCACAATATGTCTAATGTCGTCGCCCCCCAAAAGCAGCTCCTTTATAAAAGGGTAAGCGTTTTCTGATATTCCATCTGAAAACATTATGATGATATCGCCGCTCTCAAATTCGCATTCCTTCACAAAAACTTCAGAAGATTCGTATATGCCTATTGGAAATGTGGGAGATGTCACCTTCAACACACTTCCGCGGTGTCTTATAAGAGTTGCCGCAGCTCCAGATTTTAAAACTGTTAATCCACACTCATCAAGATCAACACGAATAGCGTCAAAAGTTGCAAAACACTCTTGCCATGACTTAGTGACCATAACAGAATTTATGAGTTTTATGGCGGTTGAATAATCAACACCTCCTGTTACAAGCCTTCGGAAAAGTCCTACCACCATTCTCGACTCACAAGATGCTTCTTTGCCCGTTCCCATACCGTCTGATATTACAGCGTAAGCTGCTCCGCTCCCGTCAAAGAATACTGTATGAGTATCTCCGTTATCATCAGATTTATCCGCCTTTGCAGAAACCGCATAAACTTCAATACCAAAATGTGGCTTTTCATATACTCTTATGCGCACCTCTTTTCCTGATTGCACAGGCTCTGTGCAATCAAGCGAAAGATGAAGTTCGTCCGCTATTAAATCACAAATACGTGTACTTGTATCTGGAGCATCCTCGTTTACAAAATATATTTCCACTATAAGGCGATTTTTACTGTTATAACAAGCAATCACTTTATCCGGTATTATACCAAACTTTTCAAGCTTATGCTTTATACTTCTGCTTATAGTTTCTGAGTAGCTCACGTCAATACGCTCACCAGCAGTTCTGATAATATCTTCTGTGATTTTCAGTTGTTCGTACATAAGACTTCGGCTTTCCGAAAATCGCATTTCCATAAGCTTAGCTGCTGCTTTTTCACGAGAGCTCTGTGAAAAAGCATCAACAAGTTCATTCTTTCTAATACATTCGTCAAGCTCATGTGGGAAGCTCTCAACTGCATATTCTGTCATATCCGCAAGCTTTGAAAAACCACGATATGTATTTCCTCTGTCGGACTTCCAACAGAATGCACGTCTATAGCATAACGCGCAGACCTTATCTGAGTTTTCTATTATCTCACGATCAATATCGGCTTCATTTGAAAGTATTTGAGATATTCTCTCAGACTCTCTACGAAGTTCTCTTACCGTACTCGAAAGAAACTTCATTTTAGCACCTATCATCTCGGGAAGAGCCGCAACGCTTTCATTACCTGTCCTAATCCATTTATCTGAAAACATAGTTGAAACTGGAATAAAAATAGCAGCTCCACATATAATATCTATCATATTCTCAACGCTCTTGACGGTCATACCCGTAAGAATGGTCAGCACAAAATTAATACCAACAAAGCATGCAGCTGCTATGTGTGCTTTTTGTCTGTAGAGGTATCCTGTTAACAACCCTGCAGCTGGAAGAAGAACTATATTTAAGTCTACTGCTGATGACGAGAGAAAAGCTCCGCACATAGAAAGAGCTCCACATAATACTCCTCCATTCTGGCGATAAAAAAAAGCCCCTGTAATAGTGAAAACCGCTGAAACTATAATGCCTGCATTAAGCATGGGTATCTCCACAGCGCACAGCGAAGATATCAGCATGATAAATACCACCGCACATGAAAAGCCACTCCGCCCAGATATTAGAACCGTCTTATGCCGTCTAATATCAAGAATCACTCTCGAAGCTGAATATGCCGTAAAGCCAGCAAGTATCGCATAGAAACTATAAAACATCAGCTTGTACATAAGCTCGCCTATAACTGCAGAAACAGCAGTACCAGAAATAAAAACACTGACAGCAGTATTTATCCCGCTGAGTTTCGGATCATTTTTCGGTTCAAGAAACATTTTTATTATCACTATCAACGCAAGTGATGATAGCTTCACTATATTATGTCCAATATTGCCACTTATGATACTCTGGACAAGACTTCCAGCAAAAACTGCTGCAGAATATGGGAGCTCCAATGCTCCCGAAATAGATATATCAGCAAAAGAAGCAACTCCAGCAATCCTTGTTCCGGTAAGAAAAAAACCTGCAGCTGCTGCCAGTGTGTAAGCAACTACTGCACCGCAGTACTTCCACGACCTTATTGCTTTTATATTCAACATTAAAAATCACCTCACAAAAGTATACGTTCAATTATACCATCTGTAAGGCATATTTTTTGTCACTATCCGCTGACGAAAAATAGATCAAATCATAATTATCTGCCACAAAAAGTAAAAAAGCTGTGTAATCCACAGCTTTTTAGTGCTATTTCTTATCAGCCATATAAAGAAGAGCGTTACATATAGCAGCTGCAACATTGCTTCCGCCTTTTCTGCCTCGTGCAACTATGCATGGAACTCCGCTTTCAATTATCATTTCCTTAGACTGAACTACATTTACAAATCCTACTGGCATACCAATAACAAGCCGTGGGATAAAACTGCCACTTTCAATATGCTCCTTAAGTCGTATGAGAGCTGTTGGTGCATTTCCCACAGCGTATATGACATCTTTTCCGAGTGAAGCAGCTTTATCTACGGAAACTGCTGCTCTTGTTATACCCTTTTCATTAGCTTCTAAAGCTACGTCACTGTCTGCCATAAAGCACTCAACGGTGCAACCATGACGTGCAAGCGCAGCCTTGTTTATCCCTGCTTTTGCCATATTCGTATCGGTCACAAACATGACACCTTCATTTATTGCCAAAAGAGCAGTTTTTACCACATTCCTAGAAAAGAACAAATTATCATAGTAATCAAAATCAGCAGTCGTATGTATCGCCCTCATGACAATTGGTTTTATATCATCTGCAAGTTTTCTATCACCAAGCTCAGCTTCTATTATCTCAAAGCTTCTTCGTTCTATGTCATTGGGAAGTATGAATTCAAGCTCCATCAAATGCCCTCCTCAATTATCCTATAAAGCAACTTAGTATCTATGCTCATGCGGACACTTTCCGCAATTAGATCGTACTGTCTTTCCTTATAGGCTTTCCTGTCTATAACTCCGCCACGGTAGGTAATGCCCTTGCTTTCATACAACTTTTTCACCATTCGTTCCGAGACTTGGGAATTGTCAAATAAGCCATGGATATAACAGCCGTAAACGTTACCAGAATAAGCTCCGCCGCAATCAAGTAATAGTTGTTCGCCACTATCTGTGCTGCCCATGTGTATCTCGTATCCGCTGAACTCAGCACCACTAAGACAACTGAAAAATCCGCTTATATTCTTGAACCGTCCTCTTATCTGGGTTTGTCTTTTATTTCCCATGAACACCGTCCTACATCGCAAAAGCCCCATGCCGCTTATGCTGCCTCCACATTCGCTGTCCAGTGGATCAGCAATGGTTTCACCCAGCATCTGATAACCACCGCAGATTCCGAAAACAGGTGTACCGTTTGAAACATTACGCTTTATTACTGCTTCCATGCCGCTTTCACGCAACCACTTCATATCACAGATAGTGCTCTTTGTGCCTGGAATTATTATCAAATCTGGATTTTCAAGCTCTTCGTATCTTGTCACATAGCGAACAGTAACACCGTCATACTGTGAAAACACATCGAAATCTGTAAAATTCGATATTTTAGGGAGCTTTATAACGGCAATATCAATAAGTCCTGCAGTTTTTCCATCAAGTTTAGATGAAAGACTGTCCTCATCCTCTATATCACATTCAAGCTGTGGAACTACCCCAAGAACAGGTTTTCCTCCACGCTTTTGGAGTATGTCTTTTCCGCTCTCAAATAGAGAAATATCACCACGGAACTTATTAACGATAAGGCCTTTTACCATACTTAATTCGTCAGGTTCAAGAAGATTCAGCGTACCGAGGAGCTGTGCAAAAACTCCCCCTCTATCGATGTCACCGACAAGGATAACGGGAGCTTTGGCAAGCTTAGCCATCCCCATATTGACGATATCATCAGATTTAAGGTTAAGTTCCACAGGACTGCCAGCTCCCTCGATAACGATAATATCATGTTGAGCGGCAAGCTTCTCGTAGGCTTCCTTTATTTTGGGAATAAGATCACGTTTCTGACGAAAATACTCTGAAGCAACCATATTACCAATGGCTCTTCCATTGACAATAACCTGCGAACCTATATTTGTTGTGGGCTTTAGCAAAACAGGATTCATAAGCACTGAAGGCTCTATCCCTGCTGCCTCTGCTTGCATCGCTTGAGCTCTTCCAATCTCGCAACCTTCTGAAGTGATGTAGGAATTAAGAGCCATATTCTGCGATTTAAACGGAGCACAGCTGTATCCGTCTTGCTTAAATATGCGACATAATGCAGCCGCAAAAAAACTTTTTCCAGCGTTGGACATAGTCCCCTGTATCATAATAGCCTTAGCCATTCAATATCCTCCTTATTGCAGCCAGAAGCTGCTTGTCTTCAAATTCTGTACGCACCGCCGAACGGAAAAAGCTTCCGTCAAGTCCGCTGTAATCAGCACAACTTCGAATAAGTATCTTTCTCTCTAGAAGAAGCTTCCCAAGGTCAGCACTCGCTTTGAATAAAATAAAATCAGTATCCGACGGGAATACTTTTACCCCCATACTTTCAAGTTCTCCCGAAAGGCATTCCCGTTCGTTTTTTATATACTCTGTCGTACTCATGATGTAATCAGTTTCGTCAAGTGCGGCGATCCCAGCTGCCTGTGCAGGAACAGAAACACTCCAGTATTGTCCTGTAAATGATATTATCTCTGCAATTTCTGAGCTTCCACAAACAGCGTATCCAAGCCTTAAACCTGCCATTGCAAATAACTTGGTAAATGAGCGAAGAACTATTACATTCTCATTAAGATAATTTAGTGCTGAAAGTCGTTCTCTTTCAGACGAGAAACCAATAAAGCTCTCGTCACACAGAAAAAGCACATCTTCCAAGGAACACCTTTCAGCTATCGCCGCAAGCAGCTCCGGCTCAATAATAAGCCCCGTAGGATTATTAGGCGAAGCAAGTATAAGCATATCATTTCCTGATAACTTATCAAGTATAGTATCGTTCAGTGCAAAGTCATTTTCTTCCGTAAGTAAATGTTCACTGACATCACAGTTGTATTCAGAAAGCGCTTTTCGATATTCAGTGAAAGTAGGAACACATATAAGCGCTTTTTTAGGACGAAAAGCTGAAATAATACGGTAAATAAGATCATCAGCGCCGTTTCCACAAACTATATTATCCACTGAAACACTAAGCTTTTCGGATAACTTTCCCCGAAGTTTACTGCAAAAAGGATCGGGATATTTATCACATTCTTCCACAGATGCAATAACCGCTTCCCTAACCTTTTGGGGCATTCCAAGAGGATTCAGATTCGCAGAAAAATCAAGCTCAATGTCCAGCAAAAGATCGTTTCCTCCATGATGTAGGTTCAACATAGGAAACCTCCTAAAAGCAATATCCTTATAGCCAATGCACATATAAAAATCAATGCTGAACTTAAATACATGAGCCTATTTGCTCGACAGATATCTTCATTTTCAATTTCGCGAAGAGCGTCACCGATGAACTCCTTTTTATGAAGCTCGCCGAAATAATACGCATCGCCTGCAAGCCTAACACCAAGAGCTCCAGCGCACGCTGACTCAGTCTGTGCAGAGTTAGGACTTGCATGTTTTCTCCTGTCTCTCTTCCAGATACGATAAGCCCCAATGCCATCAAGCCTGAGCATTGGAGCGCAGGCTATCATCGAAAAAGCCGTTATACGAGATGGTAAATAATTTAGAACATCGTCAAGTTTGGCTGCCAAAAATCCTATATCTTTATATTTTTCGTTTTTATAGCCTATCATGGAGTCCATTGTATTTGCCGCCTTATAGAAAAATCCGAGAACTGCTCCACCGAGAGCCATATACATCACAGGTGCTGTAACACCGTCTGATGTATTTTCTGCAACTGTCTCAACCGCCGCTCGAATAATTCCATCTCTGTCAAGAACATTTGTATCTCTGCCTACTATCATAGAAACAGCTTTGCGTGCTCCTTCAACGTCACTAGAAGCGATTTTCCTGTAGACCTTCATACTTTCATCATGGAGACATCTTGCCGCCATGAGGTAATAACACATCAATCCTTCAACAGCAGCTCCAAGCCACAAATTTACACAGTAACAGATGATAAGTAACGTCAGCGGTACAACAGTTGAAATAAAAAGAACAGTTATGGCAAGGAAAATGCCCCCTTTTCTAAGCCTTCCTTCAAAACGCCTACGCACAAAATCTTCGAGTTGAGAAATCAGTTTGCCGATAAATCTTATCGGGTGTGGCATATTATATGGGTCACCAATTAGACAGTCAAGTGTAGCACCTAGAATAAGCGGAATCGCCGCTATCAAGTAATTCATATCTTCTCCATTACTGTTATTTTTTCTCCATCATACTCCGTGACAAAACCATGACCGTTTGCTGTATGCCAGTCATAGTAATTCTTCTTAGGAACAGCAAAATGCTCCATTACAGCCATTATAGTACCACCATGGACAACGAATGTCGCATGAGCTTCGTCTGACATATCTTCAAGACAGCTTAAGAAACCGTCAACGCTCCGCTTTTTGAAATCTGAAGGAGCTTCACCGTTTGGAAAGGGCATTTCTCCTCCACTGTCTATCCAGCGCTGATAGCGGCTGTCAAGACTGAGTTCAATGTAGTTTCGACCTTCAAAATCCCCAAAATCACACTCTCTAAGAGAATCACATATAATAAATTCGGTATTGGGGAAAATAAGCTCTGCCGTCTGCAAACAACGTTTCATTGGGCTAGAAATGAGTTTCCCACAGGGCGGATAACTGATAACAGCAAGCTCAGTTATTCCTTTAAAGCAAAGTGTCTCGTCAGTCCTGCCGATATAGCGCATTTCCAGGTTGCCTTCAGTTTTTCCGTGTCGGATAAAGTCAATCCTCATTCCTTGCCACCCTTCAGAAATACAGGTATACCACATATAACACGAATAACCGTATCGCTCGCAGAAGATAAAATACACCCGCATCTGCCCGTTTCCTCACGACGTCTGCGTTCGAATTTCTCAATAGGCACTATACCGCAACCTATCTCGTCCATGATTATGACTGCACTACTGTTTTCAAGACAAAGCCTTTTCGTAAATTCCACAGGACTTATACCATCTGCCAAAAGTCGGGCAATCATACTGTGATAGCCCTTTATACATTTTGCTGTAAATGCTTCCTCAAAATCGCAGTTAGAGCCGTTTACCATATCGGACTCATTAAGCCCGAACATCTTGCAGGCAGTCTCTATCTTGCCCTGGTATGCTCCTCCGACTACAAATTTCATGTTATGACCTCCATTATCCTGTATGTTACAACAGCTGCAGCTGCTACTGAAAGCTCACAGACCTGCAAAAACCAGCCTGCAAGATCGCCAGTCACACCGCCAAATTCCTTATATGCCATGTGATGATAGTAGATCATCGTTATCAATGCGGCAACTATCGAAGAAATTGCTAATATCAC
>JAFZYX010000104.1 GCA_017616055.1 Ruminococcus sp. | reverse complement strand
TGTTCCGTCCTGCTGTTGTATAGCATTGTGTAAATTAGGATCAAATTCAGCTCCTAGAGCTTCTATTTCGTTGACATTCATCTGCGTAAGGAAATTTTTGAACTGATTGTAGATCATATTCATTCCGTTTTTGAAGTTTTCGTCGGTACATTCCGCTTCAAGTGACCTTTCAAAGCTGTCGAGAACGGGGAGAAGTTTCTCCACACATTGAACGGAAGCGTTCTGATAAGTTTCCGTTTTCTCTTTTGCAGTCCTCTTGCGGTAGTTGTCATACTCAGCGAACAACCTCAGGTATTTATCCTTCTCTTCTGCAAGGGCGTCCTCAAGGTCTGCGAATTGTGCAGCTGAATCGTTGTATTCGCTTGCAGCATCCGCTTCATCAAGTTCGTCGGCATTTTCGGCAGTTTCCTCGTTGAGCTCTTCTTCAAGCTCCTCCGAGAGGTTTTCATTTTCCGCCATCGGGCATTGCTCCTTTCTATGGCTCCTGTATATCTGACGGAGCACTTATTATGTCATCGTCGCTGTCCATTAGAGCAGATATTTTCTGCGTCAGGTATTCGACGTAGGGGATTATTTTTTTGTAATCAACTCGCATAGGACCTATAATTCCCAGCGAGCCCGCTTCCTTTCCGCCTTTGCGGTATTTGGAAACTATAAGACTTGAATTGCCTATTGCAAAACTGTCGTTCTCTGAACCGAACTTAACTTGTATGCCGCTGAATGCATTTTCAAGCATTTCTGATAGACCATCCTTGTGTTCGATGAATTTGACGACTTCCATTTTATCCAGTTCTTCGCAAGATAGGAGCTTTTCGCTTCCACTGACTGTTAACTCCTGCTGACGTAAATCTTCTGAGAGTTCACAAATGCCCTTGACAAGAGGGGAAAGCGATACCATATAGGCGCTTACCGCCGCCACCATTTTGTCGAACATTTCTTCAGAGAGAGAGTCTACAGATACTCCACTTAGATTCTCTTCTATATAATGTGTGAAAAAATCGAGCTGTTCATGGCTCAAGTCAAATTCGAGCCTGCAGGCTTTGTTTTTGATACTTCCGTTTGAGGTTATCAGAAGGATAACGTAAAGACGCTTTCCTGTAGGTATTACCTCTACCTTTGATATCACTGAAAATCGCGGTACTGCATTGGTCACAACCGCGGCGCAGTGAGTTATCTCCGTAAGCGCTGTGGCTGCGTTCTGAACAAGGAGTTCCTCAGGAGTGTCCTTGTCACCCAGCATTTCGTCCAGCATACGTTTTTCTTCTTCGGGGAGATCATGTGGTGTCATGAGTTCATCTATATATAGGCGATAACCTTTGAAAGTAGGAACTCTTCCCGCAGAGGTGTGAGGCTGTTCAAGGTAGCCGAGTTGTTCCAGTACTGCCATATCGTTTCGGATAGTAGCGGAAGAAACGTTTATATTTTCAAGCTGCGAAATTGATTTTGATCCGACAGGTTCGCCTGTTCTGACGTATTCGTCAACCACGGCAGCAAGTATTTTCAGCTTTCTGTCGTCCACTGTACTCACAACCTTTCAATCTCGTTAGCACTCTATCTCTTTGAGTGCTAATTATAATTTATCACTATTGTGATGTTTTGTCAAGGGGTTTATACATTTTCGGCTTTTTAACCTAATTTTACCACCTGCCCATGTGCATTTAGAGCAAATTGACAAAGAGTATAAATCTACGATTTTTCGTAGATTAGCCTATTGACAAAGCCTGTCTTACGCTGTATAATATATTTGCAGTGAAGAACTGCATATCAATTTTTGAAGAGTAAAAATGCGTTCGTTATACCTACGGGTATTCCAGTGTTGACTGAACGGGGAGTTGTCGGTCAAACGAAAAGCTTCAGCTTACGGTTCGTATTTTGCATCCCGCTTCATAGGACAACTTAAAAGGAACTATGCCTTCTTTTCTTGTCGTATGAGTGAGGAAAAGGAGGATTTTTTTTATGACTACAAATAACAGAGGGGCTGCTCTAAAGTCTGATATAAAACTTTTCGGCAGCACAAAGGTAATGGTTCTTGCAGCGTTGCTTATTGCTATCAGTGTAGTGGGAAAATCACTGAGAGTTGACTTATTCAGTGTTATCAGGATAAGTGCAGAAACTTTGCCCATTCTTATGGCAGGTATTTTCTTCGGACCATTTATAGGCGCAGCAGTTGGAGCTGGTGCGGATCTTATAGGCTGTTTAGTAACAGGAATGACTCCTATGCCACTTATCACTGTGGGAGCTGCTGCTACAGGTTTTTTTGCAGGCCTTACATACAATCATGTGTTCAAGAGCAAGCTTCTCCCAAGAATTGCCTGTGCAGTCGCAATTGCAAGGCTCGTAGGTTCACTGATGATAAACACAACGGGGTTGTATTTCCTTTTCCCTGCAATGAGACCACAGCTCATCTGGAGACCTGTTACCAATGTTATAATGGCTGTTATTGAGACATTCATTATATATATGCTTATGAACAACAAAGCCTTTTCGTCTCAGCTTGAAAAGATAAAGAGAAAATGAACTATATCGAAGCGCTGAGTTATATGCAGAAGGCTTCCGAAAGAGGGAGCGTACTGGGGCTTTCTCGTATTACTGACCTTTTGAGGCTCATGGGAGATCCGCAGGAAAAAGTTAGGGTCGTACATATTGCGGGAACTAACGGAAAGGGTTCATTCGGGGCTATGCTGACATCTGTGCTGAAAAGTGCAGGATATAAGGTAGGAGG
>JAFZYX010000103.1 GCA_017616055.1 Ruminococcus sp. | reverse complement strand
TGTATACTCTACATCGTAAGTGAGAACGATGTTGCCGATCTGCTTGTAGTTCTGCTTCTGGCTGTCGTAATTCTTACCCATTCTGGCAAGGAAGTTTTCAATGTTGCTCCATGAACAGGTGAAAGATCCTGCACCAGGGTTCATAGAAGCCTGTCCCTGACCGTTCTGGTTCCACATCTCGTAGTCGTATCCGCCGATATTGCCTCTTGTCTGCTGATCAGCTGCTGATGCTACGAATGGAATGCTTGATGCAATCATCATTGCGGAAACTGTTCCGCCGAGAGCCTTCTTGATTTTTGAAAGCTTCAATAAAATCACTCCTTTAAATAAAACTAAAGATCCTTTTGGATATAAATGTTTACTTCGAGCTCGTATTGTAACAGGTAATTGTTATTTGTCTTGCTATCCCCCTGATACGTAAACATTAATATCTGTATATTATTATAGTGTATTAACTAATTGTAATACAAGCCAAAAATTGCGGTTGCAATCAAATTTGACTATTTGTTGCGATTTAACAAAAAGTTCATTTTCCCTAAAAATAGGGAAAAATATCCGTATCGCTTAAAATGACAGCAATAAATGATAAGAATTTGGATTCAAAAATTGCGATATATATATAATAGAATGATATATATAGAAAACATATACTGTATAAAATACATAATATTTCTGCTTATAATGAAACTATATTTTTATTTTGCACTGACTAGTGTTTTTCATACTTTCCGAAAATAGAAAATTACAAAATTATAAATAAAATACTAACATAGTGCAACTTCAATACATTATTTAAATATTTTTGGGAAGTTTTAACGTTGACATACTATTTTAAAAGTGATATAATTACTACGATATACATATTATATATCGGTATAAGAATATGAAGTTTTTTTATTATCTGAAAACATATTATGCAGACGACACTCAAAATCAAGCAAAATAGGTTTTGACGTCCTGTTAAGAGGGGGCTCGACAGTATTCTGCCTATATTATCTAAGGATAATATTGCTTTTTCATTTACAGGGAATCGTACCGCCGTGTTAGAGCGCCATTCTGTCCGTTTGATGATTTGAAAGGCTTCTTACGCGGCTTTTTTAGGAGTGACCCATGAATGAAAACGTTAATTCGGCTATAAGCTCTTCTGACGGTAAAAACGACAGTGTTGCTTCTAAGCCGAAAAAAAGACGCACCGCTTGGAATTATGCCTTTTCTTTTCTTGTCAAGTTGTTACTTACTGTACTAGTGGTATGGGGACTGCTTACATTTGTGGCAGGAATTCACATCTGTCATGATAATAGCGCCTATCCTTTCATAAGAGACGGGGACCTTTGCCTTACTTACAGGCTTTCGACGCTCAAGCAAGGTTCTATGATAGTCTATAAGCAGGACGGCAAGACAAAATTCGGGCGAGTTATTGCCATGAGCGGCGACAAAGTGGAGATATTTAACGACTACATAATGGTGAATGATTACGGTATATCCGAGAACGCGGTGTATCCAACTTCACCTGAGGGGTCGTCAATCAGCTATCCTTACAGTGTGCCTGATGATTGCGTATTCGTACTGAATGACTTCCGCAGTGATATTTCTGACAGCAGAACATATGGCGGTATACCGCTTGAAGATGTTGAGGGAACTGTGGTGTTTACAATGCGAATGCGAGGTATATAAAGATAGTATAAATAACACAAAGTAACAGGGAGGAATTATGATGAAAACTAAAAGATTTGCAGCAGTTGTTGCTTCTCTCGGTATTATTGCTACAATTTCTGCAGCGGTACCTATGAGTGTAGGGGCAGAGGGGTTGTATACTGGTGTCAAGGGAGGCGAAGTTTCTTTTGAGAAATACCTTTCTATGAAAAAAGAAGCAACAGTTCCAAATGTTTCCTTTGGCCTCCAGGTTGAAACAATAAGCGATGAAGAAGTCAAGCCTGCGACAAACAGTACACTTGCAGTCTTGAAAGGCCCTGATACTGCGGAAAAGCATATCAAGTTTAAGAGCGGAGTTACAGATGTGACTGTTGCTGAAGATACAAAAAAGGCGTCAGTTGCTTTTTCAAGTAATGACACAACAGAATCTGAGGAAACTAAGGGGGCAAAGAGTACTTGCTTTAGAACTCCTACAGGTACGGATGAAAAATATGCTACAAAGACAGTTACACTCGATCTCAGTGATGTTACTTTTGATGAACCGGGTGTATATCGCTATAAAATAACAGAAGTTGAAAATGCGCATGTTGCTGGTGTTTCCGATGATACAAACAACGTTCGATATCTTGATGTGTATGTAAAGAATGTTGATGATAACACTTCGAAAAATCTTGAAATACAGGGTTATTATATTCATACGGGAGATGATGCACCCGTAACTGGAAATGCTGATAGCTCCAAGAAATCGACTGGTTTCGGAAACTATTATGACACCAATGATCTGGCGTTTAGAAAGAGCGTAACTGGTAATCAAGGCTCGAAGGACAAATATTTCAAGATAACTGTAGCTCTTGACAATCCAGATGGACTTACTGTTGACGACAGTGATACATTCATGCTTGACGGCGAATGGGATAAGGAACCGTCTTCGAATTCGGCAACGATCTATGATGTTGATGATATGATAGAGGCAAATAACAGAGATAATATATCATACAAAGATCTTAAAGCAGGTTTTTCGTTCTATTTACATGATGAGCAAAGAATTGAGATACAGGGTATACCTAGCGGACTTGGTTATACTATAACCGAAACCCCTGAGGATTATTTACCGTCTGCAGCCATGGATCAGAATGGCGATATCAAGACAAATGATAAGGGGGAAAATGAAGGAATTGATATCATCGAAAATGATGATCAGGGAAAGAATAGCCTGAGCTCAGTATCTGATACTTTCTTAAAAAGCGACGCTGCTGTTATTTTCACCAATGATAGAGCAGGAAATATTCCTACAGGTGTACTTATGTCAGTTGCGGGTTCGGCAGCTATCGCGGCTATAGGTATTGCAGGTATATTTGCAGGCAGTTTTTACCTTAAAAAGAAGCGCTCTGAGGACGATCAGTAATTTTGCTAAGATTTTGGAAAAAGCTCAATGAGTTTTATGGATGGCTTGTAATAGTATTTTTCGGTTTCATAATGCTTATCGGTTTATGGCAGTGCTATGATAATTATTACATATTTGAGCATTCCAGAAATAAAGATATACTTAAATACAAGCCGAAGTCTCACAGCATAGTTAGCTCATCCGCAGATGCAGCAGATAATCCCATAACTGATGAAATGGTCGCATGGATAACGATTGATGGTACGAATATAGATTATCCAGTAATGCAGGGGAAGGACAATACACATTTCCTTAATACCGATCCTTGCGGAGAGTATTCTCTCACGGGTAGCATTTTCCTTGATAGCAGGTGCAGTTCAGACTTTTCGGATGAATATTCTGTTATTTATGGGCATCATATGGATTACGGAAAAATGTTCGGAGCACTTGACGATTTTCTGAACGCGACATATCTTGAGAGTCACAGTACAGGAACGCTGATGCTAGGGAGAAACGGAGATAAAACTTACGATCTGAAAGTATTTGCGTCTATGAGAGTGAGCGCAAGGGAAAAAACAGTATTTGATATGGATAATAACAGAATCAGACAGTTTATTCGCAACAATGCTGATGTCCTCACTAAGGAAAGTAAATCGCGGATAGTAGCACTATCAACTTGTGCCGACGCAGATTCGGTTACGAGGATAGTTGTGTTCTGTTATATTGATTGTTGATATGTTTTAAAGAGGGAGGCATGTATATGAATGCGGTCAGAAGATTCGCAGCTTTAATGGCAGTATACTTGGCCTCCGTCTTTTATTGCTTTTTAGCAACTCCGAGTGCCTATGCGTATGAAACAGTATATGCTCATATACCTGT
Organism: Ruminococcus sp.; assembly: GCA_017616055.1. Taxonomy (GTDB): domain Bacteria; phylum Bacillota; class Clostridia; order Oscillospirales; family Ruminococcaceae; genus Ruminococcus. The sequence goes on along the minus strand of JAFZYX010000103.1, from coordinate 10,989 downwards.
AAAATGCTACGAGTTTTCGGAGTCAGATATTCTTGAATACAAGATAAAGATTGAAGCCGAAACCTTTGGCGCTCCGCTTCCCGAACAGGATATTATTGAAGTAGGCGAAAATGGTACAGGCTATTTTGACCTTGTTATCACTGAGCCAGGAACTTTCGTTTACAAGATATATGAAATTAAAGACAAAGATGAAAGTATCAGATATGATGACAAGAATTATTATGTTGACTTATATGTTGAGCAGATAAAAGATGATGAACTGGCCTTTTCTGTAGTTGCAAGCGGAGCAGGTGGCAGCAAGGCAGAAAAGATAGAGTTCAAGAATAAATTTAATGATGAAAATGGAATAAATCTCAATATGATTGATGAAACAACTACAACAGTGACAATCTCAACGGTTACAACAATTGTTTCTACTACAGTCACAACTGCGGATGTTTCAACTTCTGCAGCAACGACGTCGACAATAAAAGCCGAAAAAGGAACTATAAAAAAGATTGTTGATTCCGTTCTGACCGGTGACAGCTTCCCTGTACATACGGTTATGGCTGTAATTGCATTTTCAGGTTTTGCTGCTGCATATACATTCCTTTTCAAGCGAAAGGACAGCGAGGAGGAAAGTAAGAACGATGATTGATATGAAGAAACACATAGTCAGCGCAGTTTGTGCGGTTTCTATGGTGCTTTCTGCTGTTTTGAACCCGTTTTTTTCTGTTTCACTGGCTGCCGATAACATAGAAAGTACAAGCAGCACAGCTATCATAAATGACGGAGAACTGACACAGCAAAGCTTTGAGGTGTATCCAAATGAAGAGGATCAGGAAAGAAATATAACACTAGCAGGTGAAATGCCAGAAGGAGTTGTTCCCGAGGCAGTTGACGTTTCAGATGAGCATAATGGTATCTTGGCATACGATATCAGCATTTATGACGGTGATGATGAGTATCAGCCCGATGATGAGCATCCTGTCTTTGTTGAAATAAATGACCCTTCGATTACTGAAAATATAGGTATAGAGCTCTGGCATATAAGTGATGACGGAGAGCGCGAGAGAATAACGGATATTACCGTTCAAAATGGCAGACTAAGCTTTTATGCGTTGAGCTTTAGTGTTTACGAGATAGTTGGAGTTGACGCAGGACAGGCTGAATGGACTCAGATAAAAACTGTTTCAGAACTGGCGAACTACGACATCAACTCTAACGGATTTCGTATTATCAGTATTGCCAGCAACGGTGGATTTTTTTACTTCGATGATACTATTATTAGTGACAAAGATAACAGAGTTGGTATCACAAAAACGACAAATGTTGTTGAAGCAGCTGAGTATTATATTGAAAAGGTCAGTGGTTCGAGTGACCAGTTTTATTTATTCTGCGAGCCAAACAGCAAAAAATATATAAAATGTTACGTAAACTCCGCAGGGAAAGGTTGTTTAACACTTGTTAATGACGAAACTGAAAGGACAGCTTTCACGGCAAGCACCAACACTGACGGAAAATTCCAGTTCTGTACAAAAATAGGCAATGCAAACTGGTATATAAATATGCAGGGTGGAGATAACGGAAAAAGATACTGTGCTTTCAACACTAAAGGTGACCCTAACAATGACCTTGTGCTTTATACTAAAAAATATGAGGACGATCCGTGCGACCTTCACGGAAAGAGTTACGGCTTGTTTCATTATACTGAAAATGCTACATCAGGCAATGCCTTTATGTCGGCAGGAGATTCACATTCGCTGGTAAAGCTCGTACTCAAAGCAGATGGAAACAACAGAGTTCTATATGTCGATCAGGACAATGAGATAGACAGGTGGAATTTTGAGTATGAGTCTGACGGAAAGTATCTTATTTACACGGAAAACGCAAATGGTAGGATGTATCTCTGTGCTGATAGTGATGGAATAAGTACTGTTGTCAACAGTGAAAGTGCGGACAGATTTAATATAGAGTCTGATGATTCGAACAGAATTCGCATTAAATCAAATGGTGTTTATCTTACATATGAAGCGGATAATGAAAACTTTGGTATCACAACCGACGGAAGCAAGACTGAAACATGGATGTGGCTCCTTGACAGAGCAGAGTTGGAAGAAAAAGATCTTATAACTTTCTCAGCAGACCGTGTCAGTGTGTCTGATATAAAGGACGGGGACAAGGTTATTGTCTATATCCGTATATGGAACGAGGAAGATCTGAGGTACGATATGTATGCCGTTGATTATAACGGAACTCTCTATCCATGTTATGCCTCAGGTGGAAAGATAATGTGGCTTGGCGATGGTACCTGTTCAATGGAATGGAAGTTCAAGGAGTACTTGGATCCGGTAACAAAGCAGCCAAATTATTACTATGAACTTTATAATCCTTATTCTGAAAAGTATATTGCTCCACAGTTCACCACTCAACAGGTACTGAGTGAGGAGCCTATCGGCATAAATATGCAGGGGAGAAGAAAGGGCGATTTTTATAGCGAGATAATTGCCTGGGATGATGCACGTGTAAAATATATCGGAATGCGTCCCAATGAAAATAAAACTGCTCTTGAGCCCTGTTCTCAGGCGGTATCATATCCATTTTATTTTGCTACACTGGAAGAACTTAATCTCAGCGACAAGCTTCACGAAGTCCCTACAATTGACAATAACGAGTTCGGTATCAAGATGAAAATGGTGAATTATGATGCTATTTCAGGACAGAATTATGGCGGCTCGCAGGCCAGTACGTTAACAAGAGATTACTTTGGCGGAAAAGCAAGTACTGATGATCTTGTCACAGGCATGCTGAGTACTAATTTAAAGGAAAATGGTTATCCTGATATTTCAGGTCCAAGCGGAAATCAAAGCATTGGCAAGGACCTTGCAGGTGCATTCAGTTCCGAGTCAGGAGCAAGAACTGTAAATCATCTTTTCCTTGAAAAAGTTTACCACTCAAGCGGATATTTCGAGTTTGACAGCTGTCAGAACTTTGCAACTCTTAAAAAGACAGATGATAATGGGAATATTGTTTTCAACGAAAACACAAATAATAATGAAACTGATTTCAAGGTATACCGAGAGTTGGGTACCCACGATCACAGTAAATCGGAGTCACTTAAGCACGGACAATTTTTCCCATATGATACAATAAAGCCTGGGGTATATTCAGCAGAAGGAAATAATCCAGTAAACCTGTATTCAAATATGAGAAAGGAGCTTTCAAAAGAAGATCCTAGAAAATACGAGCAGCTTCACAAGATACAGAATGAGGACAAAAAACAGGCGGATTTCTATTTTGGAATGGAAATGGAAGCTTCTTTTGTTCAGACGCCTTCCGGTCTGGATGCATGGGGACACGACATTGTATTTGAGTTCGCGGGCGACGATGATTTCTGGCTTTATGTCGATGATGAGCTTGTGCTGGATCTTGGTGGAACTCATTCTGCTCTTATGGGTAAGGTTAATTTCAGAACCGGTGTTGTTACTTTTGATTATGAGAAGACTCACAGCGATAATATGAAAACTAAGACTCTGCGCGAGATATTTTCGGATAACTATAAAAAGCGTAATCCTAATGCATCTGTTGCAGAAATAGATTCTTATCTGTCGGAATTTTTTGAGGATGGGGAAACTGTCTTCAGTGATTATTCTACTCATAAAATGAAGATATTCTATTTGGAGCGAGGTGGAAACGCTTCAAATCTGTATATGAGGTTCAACCTTGCGGCTGTAACTCCTGGTCATGTTGTAATGTCTAAAGGCATTAAAGGTGATGGTGCGGAAGATCTTGATACAGACTTTATGGAATATCCTTTTCAAATATACTATACTCTTCCTGACGGTGTAGACGGTGGACCGGGAGAAGAAAGACTACTCGGAAACAATAATGATTATTTCGGAGTATCTTATCAGAACTCAAATCAACCTGTAACATTTGTTGAGAAATACAGACCACCTGGATTTACGGAAGAACAGGCTTACAGGAATGTTTATTTCATAAATCCTTCAAAAAATGCGGAGATATCGTTCCCTGATAATACTATCAACTATAGGATAGTGGAATGTGCTGTTGACAGTACGGTTTATAGCTCTGTAAAGATAAATGGTGAGGAAGTGCCATCCGACAGGGTAGAAGTGAAGGGCAATCTTAAGAGCTATTCCTCTGAAACAGGTGCTGCTGACAAGAAACCTAGCATTTCCTTTGATAACTACGTTCAGGATAATGTAATAAAGGATCTTTACTTTACAAAAAAGCTTCTTGATGAGGATAACCACGAGATAACCGACGATCCGACAACGTTCAGTTTCAGACTCTATATGTCATCGGTGGAAGTTCCGGTGGAAGATATACCTCTTGCAAATATGTACAGGTACTATGTCCTAAAGGACAGGAAGATATGCATATACGACTACGAAAATGAGAAATATGTAGTTACTGACCTCGTATACAATCATGATGTGATCAAGGCTGTTGATGAGGGAATGATAGAGGGCTACGAACATGATGATATTACATTTTCAACATCGGGTTTCGGAGCTATTGCTAATATCCCAGCGGGTTATACGGTTTGTGTGCCCGGACTTCCGGTAGGTTCGGTCTTCAAGGTAACTGAGGATGTGAAAACAGGGTACGGTCTTGTTGGATATGACCGTGAGAACGGTGAGAAGGTTGAGAATGGAATCTCTATACCAATAGCTTCATACAACGAGTATGACAATAATCCACTCAATGTCGGAATAGTCAATGCTGAGGAAAACCCTCAGATGAATATAATGAACAAAAAAGGTTATGGCTTGGATGTCAATAAGAAGTGGAGCGATCTTGATACCACAGTTTCTCATTCTCCTGTTTATGTAGCAGTATATGTGGACGGAGAGCTTCTTGAAGGATCGGTGAAGCAAATTCCTTCAACATCAACTACTGTATACTACTTCTGGACAAGTCTCAAGCCAAATCCTGACGGAAGTCAGCGTACGGATTTCGAAGGTTATGAGGTAAGAGAGGTAATTCTAAGTGGAGAGCCTGTTGTTGCGAATGATGGTACAGTTACTGGCTACAGTTCCATAAAGCAACTCGGAAGTGGTGAAAAAACAAAGGTAACTGCAACTAGGACGCTTAAAGCAACTCCCGATGGTGAATCCCGTGATAAGGAGTATGACTATGTCGTAAATTATCGTAAGGGAATTGTTGAGGGATCTTCGCGAACTGATACTATTATAAATAACCGCGAGGGTGGTATCAGTGTAAGGCTGTTCAAGTGGGATAGCGATGTACCGCTTAGCGGTGGAAGTTTTGAGCTTTCAGTTAATGGTATGGTGGTAGGAGAGTACAGTGCTGACAGCAGCGGAACAATTGCTATGTTGCATAGTTTTGAAAGAGAAAAGATGTACGCTCTAACGCAGAAATCAGCTCCTAAGGGCTTTGTGGGCCTTCAGAAGAAGTTGTGTTTCAGGATAATGGATGACGATACCATTGAGCTTTATGAAGGTGACGGAACGACCACATGGAGCGAAAATGATGCTAAGTGGGCAAAATGGAGCACAGGAGAAAATGGAATAACTGCTTTCGTGGATGTTTATAACAAGCCATTTAACTTCAAGATAGTTAAGACCGACAGTGAGGATTCTGGATTAAAGCTTGGTGCGGCGCATTTTGCTCTTTACAAACAGGTGCCGACTACTATAAGTGGTTATGTCAAGAACAAAGATCCAATGACGGGCTTTGAGGATATGGCTACGAAAAACGGTGAGGTTATTGTCTGCGGTGGAAGTAGCGGCAGATATATTGACCCAGGCGCTAACGGCTCTGTTTATTTTCTTACGGAGATACAAGCACCTTTCAATTATAAAAAACTGGAAGAGGATATAATTTTCCGTATCTCTGCTATAGGAGTTCCGTCGCTGATAAGTGATTCTTATCACGGTCAGCTAGTGCAGACAGAGGATAGCTATATCTATACGCTTAGCGTTCCGAATGTTAAAGAGGATGAAACGCTTGAGTTCCTAACAATTGAAAAAACGGTAGTGGGAGCTTACGGAAATAGAAATAAGGAATTTACCTTTACTGTGACTGTTGACAATTCACAGAACAGTGACGGATATCAGTGGGCGAAGAACGGTGAAGAACAGACACTTATGCCTAAGGAAGGTTGTAAGTTCACAATGAAGCACAATGATAAAGTTCAGATAGCCTTGCCTAAGAATGTGAACGTTACCGTAAGTGAAAAGAACGAGCACTATAAGTCAACATTCAAACGCGATGATGAGGAAGCAAAACAGACGGATAATGTTTCATTTGTGTTTGTCGGCGAATCAAAGCTTGTCGTAATAAACAGGTTGGACGGTGATGTTGCTACTGGAATTTTCGGTTCAACGGGACGTTCGTTGCAACTTGTGCTTATCCCTGCGTTCACTATTGGAATAATGGTTTGGTTGAAAAGAAGAAAGAGACATTTTAAGCAGCCGTTAGCTTAATTCGCTTTTCTGTATGAAAATACATAATGTTGGGACGTCATAGTGGCGTCCCTTTTTATGTAAGTAAAGCGTTCCTGTAGAGAGTATGCGAGACTGAAAAGTGTTATATTTAACAAAAATGTATAATAACGAAAAGAGTTAAAATTATTTGTACTAAAAAATAACATACCTTATATGAGCGTATATCAAATATAGGCGCTTATAGGCGCTGCATCTTTAACTTACTGGTTATAGAAAAAAACTATAACTAGTAATGATATTTATGGATTAGACAAATATATAAAGCCGATGTATAATATAGGTATACCAAGAGAAAGGAGAGGTACAATGAAAAAACTGAATATTCTAGACTGTCTCCGTTCTATTATCAAAGGAATAGACCGAATGTGCGGCAACTGTTGTTACTGATAAGCAATTATACGATTAAATTATTATAAATAAAGAAATTTCAGGAGGAAATTACAATGGCTAATAATAAATTACATTTTGAGACACTTCAGCTTCATGTTGGACAGGAACAGGCTGACCCAGCAACAGACGCAAGGGCTGTTCCAATATATGCAACGACTTCTTACGTTTTTCATGACTCGCAGCATGCTGCTGATCGCTTTGGACTTAAGGATGCAGGTAATATATATGGTAGACTGACAAATTCCACACAGGATGTTTTTGAAAAGCGAGTTGCTGCTCTTGAGGGCGGTGTTGCGGCTCTTGCAACAGCTTCAGGTGCTGCTGCAATAACATATACTATCCAGGCTTTAGCTAAAGCAGGGGAGAACATTGTAGCTTCAAAAACTATTTATGGCGGAACTTATAATCTCCTTGCTCATACTCTTCCGCTTTACGGTATTACAACTAAATTTGCAGATCCTGACGTTGATGGAAGCTTCGAGGCGGCTATTGATGAAAACACCAAGGCTCTGTATATCGAGACTCTTGGTAATCCGAACTCTAACGCTATTGATATTGAGAAGATAGCAAAGATAGCTCATGCACACGGTATTCCGCTTGTTGTAGATAACACTTTTGCTACTCCTTTCCTTGTAAGACCTATAGAGTATAGTGCTGATATCGTTGTTCATTCGGCTACTAAGTTCATCGGTGGTCACGGTACTGCAATCGGAGGCATAATCATTGACAGTGGAAATTATGACTGGGATAAGTCAAAACGTTATCCATGGATATCCGAGCCGAATCCGAGCTATCACGGCGTAAGCTTTACAGCTGCAGCTGGTCCTGCCGCTTTTGTCACTTATATACGTGCTATACTTCTCCGCGATACGGGAGCTACTCTTTCTCCTTTCCATGCATTCATTTTCCTGCAGGGACTTGAAACCCTTTCGCTTCGCGTTGAACGTCATACTTCAAATGCAAAGAGCATTGTGGAGTACCTTGCAAATCATCCACAGGTTGAAGCAGTTCATCATCCATCACTCAGCTCTGAGCCAAGCCATGAGGTGTATAAAAAATACTTCCCTAATGGAGGAGGAAGTATTTTTACATTCGATATCAAGGGAACTGAGGATGATGCTAAGAAATTCATTGACAATCTCGAGATATTCTCGCTCCTTGCTAATGTTGCAGATGTTAAGTCTCTGGTTATTCATCCTGCTTCAACTACACATTCTCAGTTGACAGAGGAAGAACTCGCAGAACAGGGAATAAAGCCTACTACAATACGCCTTTCCATAGGTACAGAGCATATCGACGATCTTATCTCCGCTCTTGAAGGCGCTTTCAAAGCTATAAAATAAGGAAAAGTTAAGGCTGCATAGTTCGCTATGCAGCCTTTTTACAATAATTATTTATGCCACTGAGAGTTAAGAAATTCTATTCTGCTTTGAAGCCACTCAAGCAGGTATTCTGCAGAAGCTTTTTCGGTTTTTGTGTTTATCTCGGTGGGGGACAATTCCATAACAAAGAAACTCTTATCAATATTGTTATTCCATTTTTTATAGTTTTTTTCAAACTCTTCCTCTAGTATTTCCTTATCAGATTCAATCATCTGGCATACACGCGTGAATACGCCGTTATCATAAGCTTTTGTCCACTTTTCCTTTATTATATCTTGGTACCAGTCCTCATAGGCAAGGAGTACAAACCATGGATTTATACTGTCATTTCCTTGATCCGGATCGGGAACTATATTTGAGGCGTAAAATCCTTGACCATCAACACAGCGCGGTCTGTTGCCCATTGAGGAATCAAAGTCCCAGGGAGCTTCAAATGTGAGACGTTTTATATGCTCTGGAGTGAAATCAATATCCATGTAAAAGCTTGACCATGAAACATCTGCATCACAGGCAAGCTCGTGGATAATATACATATCGGCAAGGGAATCCACGTCCACAACCTTTTCTACAGCTTGCTGAGGTGTTAATTCACTGGTTTCAATGATTTTTTCGTTTTTATCGTCAAAAACATAGGCTTTATGGTTATAAGCGGCTTCGTACATTATTTTGTAGACGTTGTTTACATAGTTTGCGATGAAATCGTGCTGTTCTTGAGAGTAGATGTCGCTCTTTATTGTGAAGCCAATCTCTTTTGCAAGATTGCTGTATGACTTGCCGAGACACTGTATGGTTTTTCCACTTCCGCCTTTTCCGTCATATGGCTTTAGAGGAGCGTTGCCGGCGTAGTCGATAGGGAATTTGTGCAGTTCGTCCTCATTTTCAAAGTAACCGTCAAACTCAAGGAAATATCCGATATCAGTGCCGGTGTAGCCATCTTTGGGCTTGGTTACGTTTACTCGTTTTTTGCTTTCCTGCTGCATTTCAGTTAGCAAGTATAGTCCCATGTATTCGCCGTTAACTTCAACCTGAACGAAATCCGCATCAGCTGCGTAGAGACCGTCTGCGCCGAGAATATGGCGGGCTGCATAAAGTGTTGCCTTGTTTCTCAGCATAGAGCAGTCTTTGTATTCGGCAAGGAGAAGCCAGTTTTTGAAAGCGGCTCCTTCGTTAAGGCCGAGAACGTTCTGCTTTTCGGCAAATTTTACCCTGAGGGGCTTTTTAGGATATAAAGTTGTCCAGTTTCCACGCACTTTTATCTGTGCGTCAACTTGGGATAGTTGCATCTTACCGTCAGAGCATTTGAGAGATACGGAGCAGTCCTCGTAATATGGGGCTGGAACGTCAAATCCAATTACTTCCGCAACATGAGTAGCTACAGGTTCCTCGATGAATGCCATTACGTCCTTTGACTTGTTTTTGGTTTCAATTGAAAGAATGGGGAGCGGAACTGCTTCAGCTTCATATGAGTCCGTAGAGTTGAGAACAGCTTCATAGGAAACAGTCCTTTTTGATTTTTTATCTTTTTTTGCAAGTTTCTTTTCAGAAGTGCAGCTGAAAAGCACTGCTGCAGCAAGTGAAAGAGAAATAATTTTGCAGATAGTTTTCATATTCATTGACCTCTAAGAATGTGCAAATTTGTAAGTATTCATTATATGTATGTTAATTATATCATATAGTGTTTTGAATGGCAATAGTATTTCGCTAAAAGCGCAAAAAACGGAGCATTGCTCCGTTTTTTGTTATTCACCTTTGATTTTGTAGAAATGTCTGGTCATTCTCTGCTCGAATTCGTCCAAAGGCAGAGGTTTATCGAAAAGAAATCCTTGTGCAAAGATACAGTTGTTGTCTCTAAGCACCTTGACCTGATGATTTGTCTCAACTCCTTCTGCTACGCATTCAAGACCTAGATCCTGTGCCATTGCCACAACATATTTGAACATGACACTTCTTGTGCTGTCTGCGTCATCATCATCAACTGGGAGAAAGCTTCTGTCTACCTTGAGAACGTTCCATGGTATTTCACGGATAAGATTAAGAGAAGAGTAGCCCATTCCGAAATCGTCAACGGAAGTATATATTCCCTGTTGCTGCAAGCTGTTAACAATTCGTTTAAGGTCACGGAATTCCACATCAGTAGTGGTTTCTGTGAGCTCTATCTCTATGTACTGGTGGGGAACATTGTTCCTGTCAATTATATTTATGATATGTTCAAGAAGATCAACATCAAGCATATGTTTTCTCGAAAGGTTTACGGATATTCGCACAACATTCCGTCCTTCGTCCAGCCAGCGGCGGATATCCTTACATACGTGGTCGAGCATATAGAAATCCAGCTGACAGATATCGGTTGTTTGCTCAAGTATTGGTATAAACTCTAAAGGAGGAATTATTTTTCCGCCTCTGAACCAACGGCAAAGAGCCTCGGCGCCTGCAAGCTCACCAGAAACAATATCTATCTTCGGCTGATAAAATACTTTGAATTCTTCATTTTTCAGTGCATCCGGGAAAAGTTGCTGTATTTGCATACGCTTTTCCTTGCCAATCTCCATCTCTTCATCGAAAAATACTATGCTATCCTTACCTCCAGTCTTAGCAGCATGGGACGAGGTAAGTATCCTGTCCATGATATCGCCTGGAGTATCGAATTGAAAGCCATCAGGAATACGGAAAACTCCTGTATATGCTGAGATCATTATGCGCTTACCCGAATTATTGTCGTAAATAACGGGAACGCCTTTGAG
>JAFZYX010000102.1 GCA_017616055.1 Ruminococcus sp. | reverse complement strand
GTTGTAGTTGTTGTAGTCTCGGGCTTCGTTGTAGTTGTAGTAGTTGTTGTTGTTGTTGTAACAGGCTGTGAAGCTATTATATATTCATCAACTGTATCTGCCCAGAAATTTCCCATTTTCTGATAACCAGTTCCGTTGGGATGAAGCTGATCATTTCCCAGATCGGCAGTTCCGTTCAGGCAGCCATGAACATCTGCGAATCTTACATTCTTGCCAGAATTCGCATAGTCTTCAGCGACCTTCTTGACTGTGTTGTTATAATTCGCAACTCGCTGAGCATTTCCACCGTAAGCAGTAAACTCGGGGATGGAGCCCATGAATATCATACAGTCAGAGGGCATATCAGCAATCATGTAGTCCAACAGACTATGCAAATCCTCTTCGCAGGCATCCATAGCACGGTTCGCAGTCATATCATTTGTACCAATTATGAGCAGAATGATATCAGGCTGAGACTGTTTTACAGCGTTCTTGTTCTTTAGTTTTTCAAGTAAACCGTTCTCTCCCCAGCTTGGGATAGGATACTGCTGCTTGATAGTATATCCGCTGTAGCCAGCATTGTTGTCATCATATGACATTCCGTTGAAGTTTGCGCTGTTTTGTCCCTCCGGACCTACCATGTCGATTTTGTAGCCTTTCTGCAGAAGGTTGTTGTAAAGATACTTTCTGTAGCCTCCTGTTTCTCCCATACCAAAGGTTATGGAGTCGCCAATAGGCATTATCTTGACTACTTCGCTGGTAACGGCAGTGCCGTTGCCGCCGCCGACCTTGTTATCACCTGTAACAGCGTTCGCTAATACTCCTACAACATCCGTTGATGTGTTAACAGCGTGTACAGGTGTATACAAAGAGTTAGCGCCTGCTGATACTATCAGTGCAGTGAGGACAGCACAGATAGATTTCTTGTTTGGTTTAATTTTCATATTTTCACTCCTTTTAATATTTCAAGCGATAATTCGCCTTATTTTCGCTTGATAAACCAATATTAAATTTACTATACACTAAAAAACACAATTTGTAAAGGAAATATATTTATAGAAATGTAGAATATTTTAAATTAGTGCAAAAATTGACTATTTTTAGCTATTTAACTGCAAAATAAAGTTAAAACCGCTGATAATTCATACGTTTTCCCATTGAAACCATTTTTAACAGGAGTAATGAACTCGAAATGCAAACTACTAAAAGAAAGAATAGACAGTGAAGAAGGCTACTATGATGCTATCCTTATGGATGTACGTATGCCGGAAATGGATGGTCTTACTGCAACGCAGACTATTCGTAAACTTGAAAGATCTGATGCAAAATCAATACCGATCATAGCCATGACTGCGAATGTTTGCAGTCCTTTCACAAGGTGATGATTACGCGCGCATTGATGAGTTGGTAAAGATCGTGAATAATCATAATGAGGAGGCTATTGAAAAAGGCGGCATTGTCATTGCCATGGGTATGGCACGATATGAGCATGACGATAAGCCTGTGGAGATAGATCAATTGATTCGTACACTTGGTGAGCTTATTTATGATGCTGAAGAAAAAATGACTGGAAGATAATTTTAAAGCTCCGACCATTATATATTGGTCGGAGCAATTCTGTTTAATATACGGATATTGTTTATGCAGTAACAATGCTGTCCGCTTTATGAAGCTTAAGCTTCTCAACTGCCTGCTCTCTCATCTTGTACTTGAGTATCTTTCCTGCGGCATTCATCGGGAATCCGTCTACGAAATCAACGTATCTCGGACACTTGTGCTTTGCCATTCTTGCAAGGCAGAAGTCCTTGATTTCTTGTTCAGTAGCTGTTTCACCGTCCTGAAGAACTATACAAGCCATTATTTCCTCACCGTAATCTTCATCAGGAACGCCGATTACCTGCACGTCCTTAACCTTGGGATATGTGTAAAGGAAATCCTCTATTTCTTTTGGGTAGATATTCTCGCCTCCACGAATTATCATATCCTTGATACGTCCTGTTATCTTGAAATATCCGTCAGAAGAACGTCGTCTTGCAAGGTCTCCTGTGTGGAGCCAGCCTTCGCTGTCAATAGCTGCGGCTGTAGCCTCAGGCATCTTGTAGTAGCCTTTCATTATGTTGTAGCCTCTTGCTACGAACTCGCCGTCTGTGTCATCAGGAAGCTCCTGATTTGTCTCTGGATCAACTATACGACATTCAACGCCGAAAATTGGTCCGCCAACTGTGTTTACACGCTGTTCTAGTGTGTCGGTAGTTTTGCTCATAGTGGTAGCCGGAGAAGCTTCGGTCTGACCGTAGGTAATGCATATTTCACTCATGTGCATCTTCTCAACAACTTCTTCCATTGTCTTGATAGGACAAGGAGAACCAGCCATGATACCTGTTCTCATGTATGAGAAGTCTGTCTTCTCAAAGTCCTCATGGCCGAGCATAGCAATAAACATGGTTGGTACACCGTGGAAGCATGTTATCTTCTCCTTATTGATACAAGCAAGTCCTTTTCTTGGTGAGAAACGTGTTATAGGAGACATTGTTGTACCATGAGTCATGGAAGCAGTCATAGCCAAAACCATGCCGAAGCAGTGAAACATCGGAACCTGTATCATCATTCGATCGGCTGTGGAAAGGTCCATACAGTCTCCGATAGCCTTACCGTTGTTGACTACGTTATAGTGTGTAAGCATTACGCCCTTTGGGAAGCCAGTAGTTCCCGAGGTGTATTGCATATTACATACATCGTGGATATCTATGGTCTTTCTTACGCGTTCCACCTCACTGTATGGAACGTTCTTTGAAAGTTCCAGAGCCTGCTCCCATGTGTAGCAGCCCCTATTCTCAGAATCAACGGTGATGACATTTTTGAGGTAAGGAAGTTTAGCAGAGTTGAGTTTCCCTGGTTCACTGTTCTCTAGTTCGGGGCAGAGTTCCTTGATGATATCAACGTAGTTGATGTTCTTTATACCGTCAATCATAACAAGAGTATTTGTATCAGATTGCTTCAGAAGATACTCAGCCTCATGAATACGATATTCCGTATTCATTGTAACAAGAACCGCGCCAATCTTTGTTGTAGCCCAGAATGTGATATACCATTGGGGGACGTTAGTTGCCCAGATAGCAACGTGATCACCCTTTTTTACTCCCATTGCAAGCAATGAACGTGCAAATGTATCAACATCGTCACGGAACTCTGGGTATGTTCTTGTATAGTCTAGCTCGGTATAGCGGAAAGCATACTGGTTCGGAAACTGCTCGCAGATACGGTCAAGTATATCGGGAAAAGTATAATTGAGGATGCGCTCCTTCGGCCACGGATACTGACCGTCGCCCTTAATACTTGTCTGGAGTGGGTGCTTGTGATGCATCTTGTAGGGAGCCATATACTCAGCAAATTGAGGTATTACTATACCTGCGTCGCTGAGGTCACGAGCCCAACGCTTTACCCATTCAAGTGAGATATACCCATTGTAGTTTATATTGCCAAGGGCTTTAATCATAGCCTTTACTGGGATATTTCCTGTGCCCATCATACGGTACTCAACTGTACCGTCATCTCGCATAACGCTGTCCTTGACCTGTATGTATTTAATGTACTCACCTAGATTAGCAATAGTAGTATCAGGCGCTTCATTGTTATATCGGTAAGGGTGGTGCATGTCCCAGAGAGCTGCTACCTTACGACTTTTAACGTTTTCTAGAACCTTTGCAAGTCTTGCTGTATCCGAATAAACGCCGTTTGTCTCAACGAGAAGAGTTACATTGTACTCTTCTGCTATAGGTACAAGTTTCTTCAAAGTTTCCACGATATATTCATCGTCAACTTCGCTAATTGGTTCAGGATCAAGATCTCCGAGTATTCTTATGTAAGATGCACCGAGCTTGCATGCAAGCTGAGCGTATGCCTTTATTTCGTCCTCTGTTTCCTGATACTTATCTTTAAATTTAAGGCAGGCTCCTGATGAAAGACATGGTATTTCAAGGCCTAACGACTTTAGCTTGGCAATGGTGTTAGGCAGTTGCGTCTCAGAAAAGGGCTGAGCTTTGACAGAGAATATCTCTCCTCCAAGACCTCTGATCTCAATTCCATCGAATTTGAAATCCTTTGCCATTGAATAAATGTCTGTCCATGACCATTCTGGACAAGCGAGTGTAGAAAAACCGATTTTCACATTTATCATTCCTTTATACTAAGAATTACAAGTTTTTAACTATTTATTATTATTATTATTATTAAATGCCGCAATGCTTTTAGATTACGGCAAATCTGTTATAAAATATCTGCAGTACGCAGAAGCATATCCTCTGTCTTTTCCCAGCCAAGGCAAGGATCAGTTATCGACTTACCAAATACGGAGTCATTAATGCCCTGCGAACCGTCCTCCAGATAACTTTCAACCATGAATCCTTTTATCATACGCCGTATATCAGCATTGTGCCGGCAGCAATGCATTACTTCAGAAAGAATACGTGGTTGTTCAAGGTACTGCTTTGCAGAGTTAGCGTGATTTGTATCAATGATAGCAGAAGGATTCTCAAGACCCTTTTCAATGTAAAGGCGGTGAGTTAGAAGAAGATCTTCATAATGATAATTCGGCAGTGACTCGCCGTGCTTATTAACAAATCCACGTAGAATTGCATGAGCTAAAGGGTTGCCGTCTGTACGCACTTCCCAGCCTCGATATAGGAAGGTATGTGATGACTGCGCAGCATATATCGAGTTGAACATGACGGAAAGATCGCCACTGGTAGGATTTTTCATTCCTGCGGGTATATCCATTCCTGAAACGGTAAGTCGGTGCTGCTGATCCTCAACCGAACGTGCGCCGACTGCTACATAAGAAAGAAGATCGGACAGGTAGCGATAATTTTCGGGATATAGCATTTCATCAGCACATACAAAACCAGTATCTTCAATAGCACGGCGATGGAGCTTTCGTATAGAAATGAGTCCTTCAAGCATATCTTCACCTTTAGTTGGATCAGGCTGATGAACCATTCCCTTATATCCTGTACCGTTTGTACGTGGTTTATTTGTATAGATGCGCGGGATTATAAGTATTTTGTCCTTAATCTGTTCTTGCACGCGAGCAAGACGATAGATATATTCCATTACTGCATCCTCTCTGTCAGCAGAGCATGGACCTATTATCATAATGAGTTTGTCGCTCTCACCTCTGAATATCTTAGCGATTTCCTCATCGCGATTATTTTTTAAAAGCTCACACTCAGCAGAAAGCGGAAATTCTTTTTTTATATCTTGCGGAATCGGGAGCTTACGCATAAAATTCATTGACATAATATTTCTCCTTATATATTTGATTTTTTTCATTCAGATTTCAGATTATTTATAGTAAATGGCGATATTATGACGTTCACTATAACACTATCCAAAATCAATCAAGAGATAGCTGCATTCACCTTCCTTTGCTTGGAACGATAAAAACAAAACCCGTCCCAAAGCTTAAATTGCTTTGAGACGGGTATTATAAAATACTCGCGGTACCACTCAAATTGCGAATATAAAAATCCGCCACCTCTTCGAAGTCTATCAACTTCTATGCAATAACGCAGCATACACGGGAAACGTCTACTGGGTGTTTAAACCTTTGGGGCTTCCAGCTCAGAAGGGAGAAGTACAGGTTCTAGGCATTACTGATTCGCACCTACCATCAGTTCTCTGAAATGCATACGCCCTGACTATTCTTCGTCACAGCTTATGTTTGGATTATATCATAGATAAAACTGTTTGTCAATACCTTTTTAAAAAATTATTATTTATATCGAAAATCATATTTATATTACTTATAATGGTATTTGGCAGTGTTGGATGTTGAAAAAAGCAGTTTTCAATGTTTATTATTGGTTTTGTGTTTGGTAAAAACAAGTGTTTTGCACATGAAATATCGAAGTGAAACACATAACTAAATGACAGAAAAATTTATTGTGATATGAGCAAATGCATACAAAAATTCAGTATATTCTCAGTAAGTTTCAGATACGTAATCATGAGCTGTAATGATATTATTCTTCAATACTTGGAATCGTTTGTACAGACTTAGTTTATTATGTCAACAGCCCAAAATAAATAATTTTATACAATAAACATCATACTATTGAATTTAAATCACTTGACAAAAAGCACTTTTGGTTGTATAATTTAATATAACTTAAAAGAAAGGATGTGAAATAATGTATTTCCCTATACTGGCATTTTTACCATTGCCACTTTTACAGCTTATTGAAGAAGTAGGAGAGGCATTCGAACATTTTTTTGAATGGATGATGTAATCACAAGGAGCTCTCCGTGAGGGGAGCTTTTTGCTTATGCACGATGTGAATTAATCACTCATTCCTTAACTAAAACTAAAGAACAAGATCTTAGCTTTTATTCATTATGTATTTTTGATATGCTTTCCCTTTAGCATATAAGCATGTTCATAAATAATAATGATAGGGGATTATTCAACATATGCATTGACCAATATTATGTTTTAGAAACCTGTAACATAATAAACGTACTATCATTATGTAGATGATAGAAGCCTCTTGGTTATTTACAGAAAGCGATGATTATAATATGTTCAGAAGTTATCATAATACACATTTTGTTTACAAAATGTTCATTTAACACAAGGCGAATTGTGGTATAATATCAAATGTAAAGAATTCTCTTATCTTTTGATTCTCTCAATTCTTTATAAATTTTAGTAGAAAAGGGTTGACAGTATCATGACTATGCTTTACACTGTAATCAAGCAAGACATAACTGTGCTCGTTTACAATTTTACTTGTTAATACAAGCGGATCACAATGGATAATGTTCTTTTGTGGTGCGCTTTTTGTGTTATCACGTTATTAGGAGGAATAAAAAATGAAAACACGAAGTATCAAAACAAGGTTCTTATCATTTTCGGTGTCGCTCTTGATGGTACCGACACTGATGCCCGCATCGGGCTTGCAGGTGTATGCAGAACCTGAAAATCCTGATTATCTGACCTTCACGGCAGAAGAAGATAATTCTTCAATTACAGTAAATTTATATATGGGCTCATTGCAGTATTCAGAAGATGCCAAACAATGGAAAGATCTTGCTTCGGGTGCAAACATAGAGCTAAACAAGGGGAAATCTGTTTATTTACGTGGAAGTAATAGCAAAGAGATTCAGTTGTTTGATTCCTCTAAACATGTTGAGATTACCGGAAAAGTAGCATGCGGCGGTAATATCATGACACTGTTGGATTATGAGAATCCCGACCAAGCTGAAATCGGAGACTATTGTTTCTATGATATGTTTTACGGCTGCGATGGACTGACACAAGCACCGGAATTGCCGTCAACAAGTCTGGCAGATCATTGTTACTGTGACATGTTTAATGGTTGCACAGGGCTGACAGAAGCACCGGCATTGCCTGCGACAACTCTGATTGATTATTGTTACACTAATATGTTTGAAGAATGTACCGGTTTGACAGCAGTGCCTGAACTGCCTGCAACAACCCTTGCAGATTCTTGTTACTCCGGTATGTTTTACGACTGCACCAGTCTTACAGAAGCACCGGCATTGCCTGCAACAACTCTGGCTGATAATTGTTACTCTGACATGTTTAACGGTTGTACAGGACTGACAGAAGCACCGGCATTGCCTGCAACAATTCTGGCTGATTGGTGTTACTACGAAATGTTTTACGGCTGCACCAGTCTGGCTAAAGCACCTGAACTTCCTGCAACAATTCTGGCAGATTATTGTTACTCTGATATGTTTTACGGCTGTACCAGCTTGACTAAAGCACCGGCTTTGCCTTCAACAACTCTGGCAGATTCTTGTTACTTCGATATGTTTTATGACTGTACCAGTCTGACAGAAGCGCCTGAACTGCCTGCAACAACTCTGGCTGATTGGTGTTACTCGTATATGTTTAACGGCTGCACTAGTCTGACAGAAGCACCTGAACTGCCTGCCACAACTCTGGCAGAGCGTTGTTATTCCGGTATGTTTGAAATCTGTACCGGTCTGACAAAAGTACCGGCATTGCCTGCAACAACTCTGACATATTCCTGTTACTCAAATATGTTTTATGGCTGCACCGGTATCAAGCTTTCAGCAACGAAGACGGAGGATTACTCTGTTGAATACAGAGTTCCTGCTTCCGGCGAGGGAACAATAGATGATGATGCTCTTACCGATATGTTTATGAATACTGGCGGAACCTTTACAGGCACACCTGATATCAATACTACTTACTACATGAAAAAGAGCGCAGAACCAATCAAGCTTGCTAATGGTAAGTACAAGCAGACAGCTAATTTAGATGACAAATATTACACCAGATTTGTTTTCGTTGTACCAAAGTCTGATTTTGTAGGCAAGAGCAAGGCTGAGTTTACCGCACACTATAAGGGGGTTGACTACAGATTTGAGACAAGCACCTACTACACTGGCGTAACATCAAACGGCATTACTTATACTACCAAATCTAAGGACAGCGCTATCTTTGTTGTTACAGTTGCCAGTGGCTCTGACATCAGTGCTGACCTGACATGCAATCTTGAATTTAAATAATGGAGGATTCTAACATGAAAGAAAAGTATAATGCTCCTAAAATGGAGATTATCATATTTGAAGCTGAAGATGTCATCACAACATCGATGACAGATGGTGGAAATGCCGGAGATTTCTCAGGAAATGGTGATATTCAGATTCCATAAAGTTAATTTTGAAGCGGCGAAGATGCTTCGCTGCTTCTTTTTTAGGAGAAGGTTATAATGAAATACGCGATGATAGCAGCAGCGATGATTGGTTATATGCTTCTGTGCGGTTGCGACGGAGGCAAAGACAGCACATCGACAACAGACACTACAACTACTCTCTCAACAATTACTGTGACTGGTACTATTTCTAAAAAAACAGACGATAAGGTAACCAGCGTTATATCAGATACGGAAAAGGAGACTATCGTGAAGAAATCAACGGATACTTCGTCTGAAAGTAGGCTTCAAGAAGTCACTGCTCCTGTTGCAGATGTTGATATTGTGATCGATGGCGATTCCGCGGCAGTCACCGAGCAGATGAAGCCTTCCACAACGAAATCAGTTACTTCCTCAGATAACGCCACAGGTGTCGATAATGGTAATGTTATGCCAGATGACGGACTGGATTGGTCACCACTAACGCCTGTCGAATAACACAAAGGAACACCGAAATATATGATTTTCTGTTTTTTCAGATAACAGTTCCAAATGTATATTTGTTGTTCCAAGTATAAAATACATGCGTTATGTACATGAAATTAATACTACTACAAGGCGGTATAACGATATATAATAAAGCAGCTCCCATAAGTAAGGGAGCTGTTATTCTTTGTTTGCAAGACATTAGCACAATCTAACAGGTGAAAGTCCCGAACACGCCCGGATAGTGGAAAGTGTATAGCCGAACAGCATGGGTGTCCGTCGTAAGGCGGAATCTGAAGGAAGCTGTAAGTAAACCTCCGGTCTGACGAATAGAAATAGCATATAAGGCATTAGCCGTAGTAACAATGAACTGTGATAAGCCAGCCGAGTCCGTAGTAGTGAAGAAGTCTCTGTAATGGAGATGGAGCGAAGGGACGAACAATCAATAAGTCAGAGTATGTCTCGTGTTGCAGAAAAGGCAACGTCTGCCGTAACCAATCGGGTAAAAGACGGTCAATTCAGCGAGACGGAAAGAAAAGAACGCATGGAAACAAGTAATCTAATGGAGCAGATACTCTCAAGAGACAATCTGAACAGAGCATATCTGCAAGTCGTTCAGAATAAAGGATCAGAGGGAGTGGAAGGAATGAAGTACACAGAACTTAAAGAGTATCTAAAAGAGAACGGCGAAAACATCAGTGAACAGTTGAGGACAAGTAAATACAAGCCTCAGCCTGTACGAAGAGTAGAGATTCCGAAACCTGACGGAGGAATACGAAAACTGGGAGTGCCGACGGTAACAGACAGATTCGTGCAACAAGCTATAGCAGAGGAGTTAACGTCAATTTATGAGGAACGGTTTCACGAGCACAGCTACGGATTCAGACCGAATAGATGTGCACAACTAGCAGTCCTGAAAGCATTAGACATTATTAACATGGCTGAATTATTTCATGAGCTATTGTAAATCAGCAGTCAGTTATACCATGCGTTGCCTGAATGAAAGACTTTGCCGATGGGTTAGGCACCAGTACAAAAGGTTCAGAGGGTATAAAATCAAAGCTAAAACATGGCTTCAAGAGTAAGCAAAAAGAGAGCCAAACATGTTTGCACACATTGGGCTCTCGGTTGGAAACCATAATGGGAATACGAAGAGCCGTGTGAAGTGAGAGCTTCACGAACGGTTCCGTGAGAGCCTTGTGATGAAAGTCCACTTGGCTACTCGACTGAGAGGTCGGTGGCACCATCGCCGCCT
>JAFZYX010000101.1 GCA_017616055.1 Ruminococcus sp. | reverse complement strand
GCGCTATATGTCCAGCACCAGGTGCTTCGGGCTCATGGAAGTGGAGCAATCCTGACGAAACTCCATATCTTGTAATGATAACAGGCGGTACACAGGACGACGTAGTAGGTCTGAATACACCGGAGGGCTATCATAATAACTTCACAAAGAACAACGTACCTCATGTATGGCACGTTGTAAATAACGGACACCACGGCGATGACTCTATTCACTCACACATCTATTGCTTTATAAGAGGAATATTCCAGGCAACTGAATAAAACGAAAACAGCCGATGTTCATTATGAACATCGGCTGTTACTGTTAAATCAAGAATTAAGGAGCCTTGATTGTATTTCCTGTGCGTCGCCTAATGTGATACCGTCACCTGTATTGTAGACGTCACCGTTGAATCTGCCGGCAAATGAGATTTGATACTTATTTGGGTTAGCCAGTGCCTGCATTATCTTAACAGCGTCAGAAAGATCGACGTTTCCGTCGCCGTTAGCGTCGCCTGAACGCTCTATGTCGACTTCGCTGAACTCAGGTGCGGCAATGCTCATGGAGCTGTACTTAACGGCAGAAATACCATTTACAGCTGAGAGCTGGTTTATATAATCGTTTAAGCTTTCGTTGAAATTGTCGTATATGTTTTCAATTTCACATTCGGGCATATACAGCAAATAACCGAGATTGATAATATCCAGATCTCGGATGTCTCCGCTTAGGCCGTTGTCATTGATATCGCAGTTTTCAGTGAAGAAACTCCATACGTTTGCGGGAAGCACTGAATCCTGCGCAGTTGCACGATTCTGAAGGTCTTCTTTAAATATCATGGCATTGAAAACATCAGAGCTGTTGATGATACCATCGCCGTTAGTATCTGGGAGCTCAACCTTGCCTGCACTGAGCTGTTCCCAGAAAGAAGTGAATTCTCTGTTGAACATTGCGCCGTTGTACTCGAGATACTCGTCGTTTGGCATCCACTCGCTGTAATTATACTTCAGACATCTTGCAAGCAATAGTTTGCCCGAGCCTTCTATAAGGCTGTCGTAATAGTCTTCGCTGAACTGCTCGTCAGTGATACCGTTTTGCTCGATACAGTACATTTCTGCATACTCATAGAACCAGTTGGTATCAGAACCTTCTGCAAAATTATTTATGAGTTCCTGACAACGTATATTTATCTCGTCAGAGATAACAGGCTTATCGCTGTCCGGTACATTATCGTACATAAAGAAGTACGAATTATAGCCGAATACCCAGAGATAATCAAGGTCTGTATAATCATAGACTCCGTCATCGTTTACGTCGCAGCTGACAGTGCCATTCTCAACAGTTTCCTTGAATAGTGTGTATCCTGCCATCAGGTACAAAGACTGAGTCTTGAGCTCCTGTATGAACATATCGGAGAGTCTGGATGTCCAGCTGAAGTACCCTGATGTATCTTCCTTAACTAGGTCAATATCGCTGTATGTCTCACTATCGATATCGCTTGAGGAAATTCCGTTCTTAAGGAGATAGAATCTGGTAAGGTGCTCGGCATCGAGGGCGTCAACCTTGCCATCCGCATCGTAGTCGCCTATGCTTTCAATGCGCTTAGCCAGCGCTGCATCTGTGTCATACGAATGTGTATATCCGTAGAACAGTGCGCAGTCCTTGAGACCGAAAGAGCCGTCCCCATTGATGTCGATAACAAGGTTACCGTTTTCCATCATAGGGAACATTTCTATTTCCTCATCCCATATTCTTCCTGCGGGAACGTTTTCAAACATTGCGTTTGCTGATAATGCTGCGGCATTTACAGCAGTTGTGAGAGCTGCTGCAGCCGCGATTAACTTCTTCATGGCGGGTGCCCCTTTCATACTTTCATAATAAAATACAGATTAATGTGGACGTACAATCTTACAATTATATTATACAGCAATTATGACAAAAAATCAATAGATTT
This sequence comes from Ruminococcus sp., assembly GCA_017616055.1. GTDB lineage: Bacteria > Bacillota > Clostridia > Oscillospirales > Ruminococcaceae > Ruminococcus. The sequence goes on along the minus strand of JAFZYX010000101.1, from coordinate 24,621 downwards.
TGTCTAAATGCTATAAATTATTATAATTTAACTATGTTGTTGAATTGCCTGTATATAAATTACATATTAACATGCTTCACCTGCTGATTTGACAATTATCGTCAGGTATATTATAATGAGGTGTATGATTTGACCGTATTATGTTGGAGGGGGCATTCAGGTGAGTGAGGTAAAGCGCAGAAAGGGAAAGAGTAGAATAGCATTCCCTGAGGATTACTGTGTCGTAGATATTGAAACTACTGGGCTTGACCCTTCAGAAAGTGAGATAATCGAAATTGCAGCGGTCCGCTATCGCAATTGCAAAAAATCGGCAGTATTTACTACACTCATAAAACCTAATTATCATATAAGTTCCTTCATTACAGGGCTCACAGGGATCAACGACAGCATGGTGCAGGACGCGCCTAATATTTCCCAGGCGATAATGGATTTTTATGAGTTCGCAGGGAATGATATGATCATGGGCTATAATGTGAATTTCGATATAAACTTTTTATATGATAATCTTTTGCAATGTCATGGTATAATATTTGACAATGATTTTGTTGATGTACTTCGCTTTGCAAGAAAGGTGTTGCCATTACTCCCAGATAGGAAGCAGACCACAGTTGCCAATTATTATGGTATATCCATTTTGGGAGCTCACCGTGCTGAAAAGGACTGCGAGATATGTAATGCTTGCTATATCCGTCTAAGGGATGATATGAAAAAACAGAACGGAGAGTGAGTTGTGGCATCTATAAAAATTAGAGATATGCTGTTTGCCTTTGCAGCTGAACGATTCGGTACTAAGCCGGAATACCTTTGGAGCAGGACCCCCGACTGTGCTGTGCTGAGGTGTAGCAATAATGATAAATGGTATGCCATAGTTATGGACGTTGACGGTTCGAAGCTGGGACGCCCTGATCTTGGAAAAGTGGATATTGTCAATGTTAAGTGCAGTCCGATGATGACAGGTTCTCTTCTTGCTATGGATGGGATATTCCCTGCCTACCACATGAACAAGGATAGTTGGATATCGGTGCTCCTTAACGGCAGTGTGGATATGGAGCAACTGAAAGCACTGCTTGAGATGAGTCACGAGCTTTCGTGTCAGGCAGGAAGCGGCAAGCGTATGCGAACAGGACCGAAAGAATGGCTTATTCCGGCTGCGCCTGCCATGTATGATGTGGAACAGGATTTTAAGCGTGACGGAACCATAATATGGAAACAGACTGCAAACTACATTGTTGGAGACACCATATACATTTATATGGCAGCTCCGGTTTCCGCTATACTTTACAAATGTATGGCAATTGAAGTGAATATCCCTTTTAAGTATGATAACGGTAGCTATCATATTAGAAAAGCGGTAAAGCTTAAGCTCTTGCACCGCTTTTCGGAAGATGATATGCCTCTTTCGGCTATGAGAGAGCTAGGCGTATCGGCTGTGCGTGGCCCTAGGGGAGTTCCAAATACTTTGAGCTGTAGGCTCAGAGACCTATGCGCAAAGGAATAAGGGAAGCAAAGCAAGGTTGCATTTTTGGATGCTTTGTGATATAATATGCTTTGTAACGTTATTATTTTCCGCTTTTGACAGGAGGAAGTATATGTTAAATGCTGATCTGAAGGAATTTGAGTTCATCTCTGACTTCGACGAGCTTGTTATCTCAGCTGTCCTTGCAGTACCGTCGGGAGAGATTAACGGTATTGTTCAGTTGGTCCACGGCATGAATGAACATAAGGAGCGCTATTATCCGTTTATGGATTATCTTGCCGAGCAGGGATTTATCACGGTCATACATGATAACCGCGGCCACGGCAAAAGTATAGTTGAATCCGATGATCTCGGATTTATGTTCAGAAACGGCGGAGAGGGCTTTGTAAGTGATATCGCTCAGTTCAACAAAAGAATAAGAGAAGCGTATCCCAATGTCCCTGTTTTTATGATAGGCAGTGGCCTCGGAGCGGCAGGCGCCAAGTGTTTCCTTAAGGAGCATGATGGCGCAGTTGACGGTGTGGTTCTTCTGGGAAATATCTGCTACAGTCCGTTTTCGTCTGTAGTTAGAACTATACGCTCTGTTTCTTCGAAACGTCCCGGAAGCCGATTCAGGAGTGAAAAAATATTTGATGCCATTGACCATGGCTTTGGTCAGTTCTTTGAGGACCCTATAAATTCGTGGAGGTGCAGCGATGCAGACACTGTGCTTGCATTCAACGAAGATCCTCTCTGTAACTTCAAGCCTACCCTCAACTGTTATGAAGAGCTTCTTTGGCTGATAAAGCAGGCTGATTCATCAAAGGGGTGGAATGTTAATAATCCTACTCTTCCCATACGCTTTATATCGGGTAAGGATGATTCTGCTATGATATCGGAGAAAAGGTTCATGAAAACGGTGGAAAAGCTTGAAAAAACCGGATATGAGAGCATTTCTCACAGACTTTTTGACGGTATGCGTCATGATTTGCTGATGGAGAAGAATAATATCAATGTCTACAAAGACATAGCAAAGACTCTATTTTCATGGCTTGACCGTTGGAACGACAAACAAGCAGAAGTTGAAGCTACTGCAACTGAGGAAGTGCCTCCGCAGATTGAAGAAGAGGTTCAGGAATAATCAAGTATAACAACAGAGTGCGGAATTGACGCACGGTGAAAGGAAATATTATGGATATCAATAAAACACTTGCAAAGGAATTTGGGCTCAGACAGGAACAGATTGACAATACCGTAGCCCTTATCGATGATGATAAGACTATCCCTTTCATAGCCCGTTACCGTAAGGAACTTACTGGCTCTCTTGATGATCAGATTCTCCGTGAGCTTTATGACAGACTCATGTATCTCCGTAACCTTGAAAAGCGCAAGGAAGAGGTAACTGCTGCTATAACTGAGCAGGAGAAAATGACTCCAGAGATTGAGGCAGCTATAAGTGCTGCTGTAACTCTTGTTGAGGTGGAGGATATTTATCGTCCTTTCAAGCCGAAGCGTCGTACTCGTGCAAGCATAGCACGTGAAAACGGTCTCGAGCCACTTGCAGTATTGATAATGGCTCAGGAGAATTCAACCGAACCTGAGAAGGAAGCTGAAGCATACATTGATGAGGAGAAGAAGATAACAGATGTTCAAACTGCTTTGCAGGGTGCAATGGACATCATTGCTGAGGATATCTCCGATGATGCGGATATAAGAAAGAAACTCCGTGCCCTTGCAGGTGAAAAGGGTGAACTTGTCTCAAAGGCAGCAGATCCAGAGGCAGAGAGCGTATATATGAATTATTATGAGTACGCTGAAGCTATCCCGAAGGTAGCAAATCACAGAGTTCTTGCCCTTGACAGAGGCGAAAAGGAGAACTTCCTCAAGGTTTCTGTAACTCTTGATGAGACTCTGGCTACAGATATTATTTTCGGCAAGTATATCAAGGCTAACAATTCGTGCGGTGAGCTTGTAAGAGCGGCTGCCGCAGACAGCTATAAGAGACTTATTTTCCCATCAATCGAGCGTGAAATACGCTCAGAAATGAGTGCAAAGGCGGCGGAGGAGTCAATAAAAGTATTTGCTGCTAATCTTAGACAGATGCTTCTTCAGCCACCACTAAAAAGCAGTATTATCCTCGGTCTTGACCCTGGATACGCACACGGCTGTAAGACTGCAGTAATAGATGGTACGGGTAAGGTCCTCGATACGGCTATAATATATCCTGTGGGCTCAGCTGGCGCAGTTGAGGCTGCAAAGAAAAAGGTAAAGGAATTTATCCAGAAATATAACGTAAACGTTATCTCTATCGGAAACGGTACGGCTTCACGCGAAACTGAGAGCTTTGCTGCAGAGATTGCCAAGGAAGTTCCGCAGGATGTAAGCTATATGGTTGTAAGCGAGGCAGGAGCTTCTGTTTATTCGGCATCTAAGGTCGCTGCTGAGGAATTCCCTGAGTATGACGTTTCCATCAGAGGAGCTATATCTATAGCACGTCGTTTGCAGGATCCTCTTGCGGAGCTCGTAAAGATAGATCCAAAGGCTATCGGTGTAGGACAGTATCAGCACGATATGCCTCAGGCAAGAATGAGTGAAGCTCTTGGCGGTGTTGTTGAGGACTGCGTTAACTCTGTCGGAGTTGACCTGAATACAGCTTCTCATTCGCTTCTTTCATATATATCAGGTATAAACGCTTCAGTAGCGAAGAATATAGTTGCCTACCGTGAGGAAAACGGCAGATTTACCGATCGTAAGGAACTCCTGAAAGTTCCGAAGCTTGGTAAAAAGGCATTTGAGCAGTGTGCAGGCTTCCTGAGAGTTCGCGATGGTAAAAATCCTCTTGATAATACAGCCGTTCATCCTGAAAGCTACGAAGCTGCTTCATCATTGCTTAGCGAGTGTGGCTTTACACTTGCTGATATCGCTGGTGGCGGAGCTACAGGAATAAATGAAAAAGCTGACAGTATAGGTATAGATAATATAAGTAAGTCATTGGGAATAGGCGTTCCTACCCTAACTGATATTATCAGCGAGCTGAAAAAGCCGGGACGTGACCTGCGTGACGAGCTTCCAGCACCTCTTCTCAGAAGCGGTGATGTTATGGAGATAAAGGACTTAAAGCCGGGTATGGAGCTTGTTGGTACAGTCCGCAATATCATAGACTTTGGCTGCTTTGTTGATATCGGCGTTCATGAGGACGGACTTGTTCATATCTCTCAGATATGCAGCAGATATATCAAACATCCTCTCGAAGCTGTAAAGGTGGGCGAGGTTGTAAAGGTAAAGGTACTCGAGGTAGACCTCAAGAGAAATCGTATCTCACTTACAATGCGCCTTAACGATGAAGAAGAAAAGCAGCAGAAATCTGAGCGTAGACAAAATAACAACAGAAAACGAGAAGAGCGCAAACCAAAGGGATTTGACGTTTCAAAGCTCCGCAACAGCAGCTTCCGCATAAAGCAGAAGTAAGGAGCGCAGAATGAGTATAAAAACAGAAGAAAGAGAACTCAAATGCGCTGTCTGCAGAAAAACATCTGCTCAGACTGTAGTAACGGAGTTTGACCGCGATACCAGTGTTCCAGACCTTGATATGCGTCCTGATGAGCCTCATCGCTCCTATATAAAGTACTGGGTGAGCAAGTGTCCGCATTGTGGTTACTGCAATGTTTCAATAGATATTCCTGCGCTTTTTACAAGAGAATATCTTGAAAGCGCCAACTATAATAAGTTTGACGACAGCCTTTCGGGTAAATTCCGGAAAATGGCTCTTGTATGTGAAAAAAACAAGGTATATGCAGAGGCCCTTAAAGCTTGTCTTTATGCAGCATGGGTACATGACGACATGAACGAAGACGATGAAGCTGCGGAATGTCGCAGAGCAGCTATAAAGATATATGACAGTCATAAGGCTGTTCTTTCTGATGATCCTGATATTGTACTGCTTTGTGCTGATATTATACGTCGAAGCGGTGATTTTAATCGCGTCGTTCGTGAATACAAGGGAAAGTTTTGGGGTTCAGGTCTTCTATCGGTAATCGCAGCCTATGAGGCAGAGCTTGCAGAAAAGGGAGATGCTGGCTGTCATAAGGCTGATGAGGTCCCGGGAGTAACAGTTAAATAACATTATTTGCCGCACTTGTTGTGCGGCTTTTGTTTGTTTTCGGCATTGACAAGGATAGTAAATAGTGGTATAATCGGATTTGAAAATGATAAACGATTTCGGAGTGATATATTTGAAAAAGATTATGGCACTTTTATTAGCCACGACAGTTGTATTCAGTGTAGCTACAGGCTGTCAACCCAAAAAAAGAAAGCAGAACTATAAAAATGCAGTTGTAAGTCAGCAGAAGAGTGAGTCATTTGAAGATGCTGTCAAGGAGTGTTTCAATGCGTCATATTCTCTTGGTGGTGGAGAGGTTTTCTATGCATATATGTATCCAAATGCTGCAATAGATGCTATGAAGCAGTCGGGACAGTACGACGATCTTATTTCCACCTTCAATCATGGGCAGGAAAATCGCTTTATGTTAGATGACAGCAAGCTCGAATATGAAAAAATAATCGATTCACATGAAATAAATGATAACCAAAGAGCAGCCGCAAAGAAGTATCTTGTACAGCTCTGCGAGCAGTTCGTACCTGAGCTTACAGAGGATCAGCTCGATATAAAAGAGGGCTATGAGGTGACATTTTCGCATCTCAGAAATGGCGAAGCTGATGGAAAGGACACGGTTCTAGCTATAAAGCTCAACGATGAGGGATGGAAAGTTATTACAGGCTGACAGGAGTGTGAAAATGAAAAAGGATTTAGGATATAATACAAAGCAGAAGGAAAATTTGCTTGAATATCTCATGAAAAACAAGGAAAAGCATACGAATGTTCAGGAAATAAGTGCTTTTCTGTCTGCAGAGGGAACTCCAGTGGGTGTGGCGACTATTTATAGGCAGCTTGACAGGCTTGTTGAACAGGGTCTTGTTCGTAAATATGCTTTTGACGGAAAGACCAGCGCATGCTATCAGTACATAGAGAACGAGGAACAATGCCGCAGTCATTTTCACCTTAAATGTCTCGGCTGCGGCAAGTTAATACATCTTGATTGTGAACATCTTGCGGCTCTTTCTCATCATATTGAGAAGGAGCACGACTTCACTTTAGATTATTTGCAGACGGTATTTTATGGACGCTGTTCCGACTGTAAGGGCAAAGACTGATCCTGAGAAGCTTTATCCGAATTATCTCTCGGGATATATATTTTTACATCATCGTCAGGTTTTTCGGGCATAATATCACCTCCGTGAATATTATGCCCGTTATCTTTTGGGGTATTCAGCCAAGATTTTTTACGGAAACTTATAAAAAGGAAGAAAAATGAAGATAACGAAAGCTATTTTGAGACTGGCGGCTGCGGAAGTCCTAAGTCTTTTTATAAATATGATATTTGCAGGCTCGGGAAGTTCATTTATACGGCTAATCTGCGTGATATGTACAGTTATGATACTTGCTGCGGTAATGGCAGATTATTCCATAAGAGCGGCCAATAATGATGTGAAGAAATACAAAAACATCAGATACAAGGCACTTATATATTCAGCAGCATCTGTAACTGCATTTCCACTGTTTAGTTGGATGATTCTGCTTTTTTCTGCAAATAGCGGTGCATTTAATTATTACGGAGCACATAAGCTTCTGAATGCTCCATTTTTGAATTTTTACAATCTTATTGAGCCATCTGCATCGGTTTCTAAACTCGGGACAGCGGAGATAATGGCGATGTTGCCGCCTGCATTTGCTCCCGCAGCATTCCTTGTCATCGTATATATTGCAGCTTTCAGAAAGCATGTAAACGTTTACTGACATATTCAAAAATCTGTTGTTTGTGATATTTTGTGCAATATGATGAAAAATAGAGCATAATTCTTTACTGCCGAGCGGTTTTGCTTGACATAAAAAGTAGTGATATGATACAATAATAATTAGATTATTTTTCATTGTGGAGGTATTGTTTATGGCATACTGTAAATACTGCGGAAAGCTTATACCTGAAGGAGGTTCTTGCGATTGCCCTGCGGCAAAGGGAGAGGCTGGAATAAGTGAGACAGCTGAGAATATCCAGAATACTGACGAAGATACTGCAGAAAGCCTAAAGAGCGAAGCTGCAGAGGCAGTTCAGGAGGTAAAGGAAGTAGCTTCCGATACAATAAATGATATAAAGAGTGAAGTTTCCGAGGCTGCACAGAAGGTTGACGCTGTTGCAGGTGAAGCGGCTGAAAAGCTTTCAGGGAAGGCAAAGAAAAGCAAGGGGCTTGTATATATTGTTGCAGGCATTATTGCTGCTCTCTTCATTTTCCTTATTATCGCAATGTGTTCGTCAGGGGGAGCAACAAGTGCTGTAAAGAGGTATATCAAGTCCAGCTATGAAAAGCGAGGCGCAAAGACAATGTATTCTCTTACTCTTCCAAAGCGAGTTATTAAGGAACTTAAAGAGGATGACGACTACGATGAAATGGTAGACAGCTACAACGATATGATAGAGGACATGATAGACGACCTTGATGGCAAGGAGACTCTTCCGAAATATGATAAGATAACACGCAAGAATCAGATGAAGAAGTCGGAACTCAAAATGGCAGAGCAGTATTTTGAGCGCATATGCGACAAGTATGATGCTGAGGAAGGCGGAATGCGTGTTACAAAGGGTTATGAGGTAAAGGTTAAGTCAAGATACAAGTCAAAGAGCGGAGAAATGGAACACCGCACGGATATCATATGTGTGGTCAAGCTCAGAGGTGATGGCTGGAAGATAATCACACATCCGCTTTCAGAGCTTTCATATTATAGTAATTGATCTAAACTGAATATTATTGTTAGTGGAGTGGTAAAATACAGCTTTATCGCTCCATTATTTTATTATTGACTATTTGAGTTAAATGTGGTAAAATAATCTGGTTGCTTTTTAGACAAGCCTGAAATGAGGGAGTGAAGCGTATGAAATCAAATAAAGCAGGAGCTTTTGTTCCGTTAGTCGCTGGAGCGGCTACGGCTTTGATATTTCTTGCGTTTTATGCGCTGCACGGATTCTATCCATTTGGTGAACGCTCTGTTGTGTGGTGTGATATGGATCAGCAGTACGTTCCGATGCTTATGGAGCTAAAGACCGCATACGGAGATGGCTCACTGTTCCTAGGGCGCGGTGGTGGACTTATGAATTTCTATGGAGTGTTCCTTTTCTTTGTATCGTCGCCGCTTTCCCTCATAACTCTAGCGGTGGATAATAACCAAATGATATTTGCTGTGAATTTACTGCTTGTGATGAAGACAGCGCTTTGTTCTGTTTCTATCGAGTATTATTTCCGTAAAGTGATACCGCGACTAAATGCTGTATTCGGTATCATAATGTCGGTCATGTATTCCGTAAGCGGCTATGTGATGATGTTCTATCAGAATGATATGTGGCTTGATATGATGATGGTTTTTCCACTTTTACTCGTTGCTTTGTTCAGACTGATAGAAAAGGGCAGATGGGGAGCTTTTACCCTGTGTACTGTGCTCTGTGTGTTCCTGAGCTTTTATATCAGTTTCATGATCATTGTTTTTCTTGTCATGATGGAGGGAGCTGCTGTTTATCTTTGTTGTCCCCCCGAAAACAGGGAGGATAGATCCGTAAAACTAATTATATCAAATATGTGTTCGGCACTTTTGAGCGGATTGTTCTGGCTCCCAGCGTTTATGCAGTACACTTCATCAGGCAGAGGAAACTCCCTCGCAAGCTTGTATTTCGGAGGTAATTTCTTTGAAAATACATTTGACAAGACTGCACTTCTTTCAGGCAGCAGCCTTGCTGTCGCAGGTGCAGTTCTTGTACTGTTGTTTTACAGAAGGATAAGTTCCGGAAAAGCAGTTCTATTTGCTGCTGGTGGTGTGATGTCCCTTATCGGAGCGTTCATCGAACCTATAAACAAGCTGCTGCATATCGGAAGCTATCAGGCTTATCCGTTCAGATATGCATTTATAGTATTGCTGCTGATTTTCTCAGCCTGCGGCGAGCTGCTAATAGAACGCGACACTGAAGAGCATAAGAAGTCAGCATATGTAATTGCTTCAGTCCTTGCAGCAGTATTTGCAGTTGCTGCGATCATTGCCTATAATTTTCGCAGTAGTCTCAGCTCTTATGCAAATTACCTGTCTGTGAACGATGAGGCTGGGCTTATACTTACGGCTTTGTGTATTCTCGGAGCTGTAGCGTACCTGTTCTGCTTGCTGGGCTACTGCAAGGGATGGACAAAGCGAGGTTTTACGGCAGCTATCATGGCTTTTATCATGATTTGTGAGAGCTTTGTTTGCTTTGGAGTGAATATTGATGAGATAACGGATAGCGTGGCTGGGTTCAAACACACTGCTGAAGCATTTTCAGTAATTCCGGATGAGGGGTTCGTTAGGGTTAAGGCAGGGCGAAATTATTACTATCCTAACTATGCCGAAGGCTTCGGTAAGTATTCTCTTGGACACTATACCTCCCTTACGGACTGCGATTTCCTCTATGCCATGAAGAGGTTGGGGTACTCGTCATACTGGCTCGATACTACCTCTGCGGGAAGTGTTATGCTCATTGATGAGTTGCTTATGAATAAGTACGTAATAGGTCGGCCTCATGGAAGGAACAAGGCGTATGAGGTTTTTGACAGCAAAAGTGCGTTGACGGTATATACTGATACTCATGTTCTGAAAGGTGGACTTATTTCAGATATACCACCTTCTGAGCTTGAAGATTTTGAGGAACATGAGCGTATAGGAGCTGCAGACTATATTGCTGAACGACTTTTTGGTATAGAGGACCTTTCTGAAAAGCTTTCACCAGATAGACTCGACAATGTAGAGATATCAGAAAACGGTGGGAAGACTTGTGTTAAGCGGCTGACTGACAAGAAATGCTGTATCGGCTACAACCTTTACGTTAATGGTAGAAAAGAACTTTATTTCGATATTTTCGGTAATTATTCCACGGAGCTCTCTGAGGATTATTACGAATCTGCCGAGATACTCGTCAACGGTACCATGTATCAGGAGCGCTACCCGTCATCGTTTTGCAGCGGTATCATTGATCTTGGAACATTTGAGAATGAGAAAGTTAACGTTATGGTAAGGGTTAAGAAGGATTTTGAAGCGACTTCCTTCGGCCTGTGGATGTATGATCTTGAAAAGTCGGAAAAGGCTGCGGATTCCGCACATACTGCTCCTATAAAGATTAATGGGCGGGTGCTCACGGCTTCTGCGGACAGGGGAGGATATCTCTATATTCCTGCTGCCTGGTCTGAGAATTGGAGCTGCACCGTAAACGGAGAAACTACTCCTCTTATCCGTACTCTCGGAGCACTTTCGGCAGTTGAACTCCCAAAGGGGGGAGGAGAAGTTAAGCTAAGCTTTCTGCCAAAGGGTATAAAAATGGGAACTGCACTCAGTATATCGGGAGCTGTTATCTTTATGCTCATGTTTTTATTAATGAATAGAGATAGAAAAAAAGAAAAACTCGGAAAAATATCAATGTATGTTGTATATCTTCTAAGTATAGCGACTGTTTTTCTGTGTTATATAGCCGCGCCCATTCTGTGGTCTGCGGTAAACATCATAAGTTTGATCGTCGGAGGTTAAAATGGCGTCAACTATATTGTATAAGACCGCGATAATGCTGATCTTGATCGCGGTGGGCATATTATGCTCGAAAACGAAGCTCATAAGTGCAGCTTCAAACAAGGATCTGTCCAAATTTGTATTGCAGGTAGTTAATCCGGTTGTAATATTCATGTCATATCAGACAGATTACCGCCCAGAGCTGGTAAGAAATCTACTGTTGACGTTCGCGATATCAGTAGGAGCAATGGGAATAGCAATAGCTTTTTCTTACATATTCGTTCGCAAAAAGGATGGGAGAGAGTTTGAGATAGAGCGGTTTTCAGCGGTATATTCTAATTGTGGATTTATGGGGATTCCACTTGTGAACGCTGTTTATGGTGACGAGGGGGTTTTTTACCTTACCGCTTTTATTACGGTGTTCAACCTGGTTGTATGGACGCATGGAGTAATACTAATATCTGGAGAAAAAAACTTCAAGCAGGTGGTAAAGGTATTCTATTCACCGACTATAATTGCTATTTTCCTTGGAATAATAACATTTTTCCTTCATTTCCATCTGCCGGCACCTGCGGCTGAGGCACTCAAACTTATAAAGGAGATAAACACTCCGATAGCGATGTTGGTTTCGGGTGTTACTATAGCGGGCACAAATGTCATGAAAATGCTAAAAAATTACAGAGTGTACTACGTATGCTTTCTGAAGCTCATATTAATGCCTTTGATAGTTTCAGTTCCTATAGCTTTGATGACTGGCGTTGATGAGACGGTCCGCATGACAGTCCTCATAGCAGCGGCTGCTCCGCCTGCGACGATGTGTACGCTCCTAAGTTTGCGTTATGGAAAGAACTCAATATACGCATCGGAAATTTTTGCCGCAGGAACCATTCTTTCGGTGATTACTTTGCCGCTGGTTGTGAAAGCTACGGAATATTTAACAAAAATACTATAAAAGGTTTGTAAAAAATGCTGATTTTATAAAAAATTGCTCTAAAATGTTTGAATTTTAATAATATTGTGTTATAATATAATTACGATAAAGAAGAATAAGTTGACTATAATAAAGATAAAATTATACGGTCAGTTATAGCTCTTGAACAGAAGGCTATAAATCTTTGGGGATATGTAGATTGCACAGTGCGGACTTCACGTAAACACTTAATCAAGAAGAAATGGAGTTGTTGTATTATGGAAAAAAGAGGTATTAGTAAGCTTGATTTGAAGAGAAGAAACAGAATGCAGATCCTCCGAGTAATCAGAGAATCAGGACCTATTTCCAGAGTCGATGTGGCAAGTGCACTGGAGATCACACGAGCTGCTGTCACTATCATCACAAATGAAATGATCGAAGAGGGCGTTCTCGTCGAGATCGGAGAAGCTCCTGTTAATACAGAGAAGCTCCAGAAGGGCAGAAGAAAGATCCTCATTGATATAAATGTGAACAGCCGTTTTGCACTTGGTGCGACTGTAGATGAAAGAGAAGTTAGCATAGGCCTTACAAACCTTAATTCAGAGGTTCTTGACAAGGCAAGCATGATTATTGACGAAAGAACTACAAGCAAGGATATCATCAATTACATAATTAAGACAAGTAATGAGATGGTAGAAAACAGTGCCCTTACAAAGGAAAAGATTCTTGGTCTGGGTGTAGGTGTGGTTCCGTCAATGTGGGGCAAGCTCAAGATTTTCTACAAGGATGGAGTTCTTGATTTTACCAACTTTATCGACAAGCTGTCAGGCGGTCTCGATTTTGAGATCCACTGCGGTAACGCTATCGGTCTCATGGCTTTGGCAAGCAACGATTTCAGAACACTGAACGGATATCAGACCAATCAGGCGTTTATCCACAATGGTAATCAGGTAAATCTTGCTATCATTAATAAGAATGAGCTTTCAGCAGATTATGTTTCTTATACATCGACTATCGAGAAATATATAGTGTGTCCTAACGGAAAGTCATATGAAGGCTATCCTAATGGTTCAGTAAAGGCTGAGCTTTCACGAAACGCAATGCTCAACGCATTTTATGAGATATACTCAAAGGACAAGACTCCTGTGCTTTATGAACTCACAGAGGGCGATAAGACTTCTATCAATACTGATAATGTGTTCATGGCTCTCATGAGAGGCGAGGAGGCAGTCAAGAATGTGGTTGACGATATTATCGCGAAGTATACCGTACTTATCAACAATCTTGCAATAAGCCACTTTGCTAAGAAGATAGTGCTCCACAACTTCAAGCTGAATGAGAAGCAGTTTGACTACTGCAAGCGTGAGATGATACGCCTTGTTAGTGAGGAAATCGCAGACAGAGTAGTACTCAGCAAGCTTGACGGAAAGAACAATTTCCTCGGTGGATGTGCTCTTATCATTCAGGATAACTTCTATATTAGAGGCGGAATGCAGTAATAGTTTTCAAAAGCCCTGATGAAGCTTTCGTGCTTCTTCAGGGCTTTTTTAGAGACTATTTATATATTATATTTCTGAGTAAAAAAAGTGGCGTGCGACCCTTTTTTATTTTTGGTGTCTTTTAGTGCGTTTAAGAGCAATACGAACAATTATAAACATAAGCGCGAGGGATATGAGCATTCCTGTAAAAACTCCGCTTGTATCTATCATCATATCGCGAAATTCGCAAGAGCGTCCTTCACTGAAGCTCTGATGGAATTCGTCTGAAAAGGCATAAATAAAGCCGAAAAGTACTACAAAAAGGCTTTTCATTGTGAATAGTTTACGTTTTCCGACGGTGAACGACGCGCAAAAACCGAGCGCGGTATATATAGAGAAGTGAGCGAGCTTTCGCACGATAAAAGAGGACTTTTCCCATATTTCATGCTGCTTTTCGGGTGAGAAGCTGTTGTAATCACCGTAAAAAGTTTTTACGAAAGTTTTCGTGAGTCTTGCACTTGTATTTGAGGAACTATCTGCATTCTGAGCAGACAGACAGAAAATAGTTACCATGATTGCTAAAGTAAGCAGTAAAAAGACTATTTGGGCCCAGCTTAGTTTTTTTATTAATTTCATGAGATGTATCCTTTCAAAACTTGCTCTTAACATTATACAATTATTGCGGACTTTTGTAAAGTAGAAGTTTTGGGTAGAAGTTTTTTTGGAAAAATTTCAAAAAAAACTTGTAACCGCAGAAGAAAAATGATATAATGTATTGTGTGTGACTTTAAGCCGCATAGCTTTTATATAGATAATCATTTTCGGAGGCAATAATGAAAAGTTTTTTTGCAAATGTCTGGACAAAAAGAGTAGTGTCTGTTTTGAGCGTTGTTTATACATACTTCGTTATCAGACTCTGCTATCTTTCTATTTTCTACAATATTACTGTACATGAACGCACTTCACTGTGTATTGCACTTTCTGGACTTTCTCTTGTAGCTATAATCATAATGCTTTATACCAGAAAGCAGTTGCTTACGCGAATATGCAGTTTCTTGATACTACCAGCGATGTTGCCAGTAGTGTTGCTGTATTTCGGCGAATGGGGAATGATCATCCCAATAATTGTAGTGGGAATAGTGATACTACTCCTCTCGGGTGCGGGAGAGGGCATAAAAACTGCTCTTGCTACTATGATACTTCTTGCGTACATTTTTACGGCTCTTGGTTACTTTATGTTTACATCATTCTTTGTTGCATCAACAAAGGAAGAGGTGATAGGATCTGGAGTTTCTCCATCAGGCGATTACAGATACAGAATAGTAAACACCATTGATAGCTCAGAAGGCTGCACATCTATTTATGTAGAGCCGAATACAGCTGATATCAAAAATGCTTTTGCAACATTCAGTCTCAAGAATCTTGAGCGTATTGTTTACACTACAAGACCATCTGTTGAAGAGATCGATGTAAAGTGGGAAACACAGACACGTCAGGATATCACAAAATATTATAACTCGATATCTAACAGGATAGAGGTAACTCTCACAGATGCAGAGCTTAAGGATCTCGGATTTACTTATGATAACAAGCTGATGTTGACAAATCTTTCAGCAAGTCGTAAATTCGCTTTAAACAAGACAGCTTCGGATGTTGATCCGGTACCGATAGACCAGCTCAATCAGCAGCAGCTTGACTTCTTTGGAATTGGAAAGGATGCAGATGGCAGATACTATGTCAAGGATCCTTCTCCTGAGCTTGTAAAGAAAAACGGCAGTGAGCCGGGAGACAGGCTATATTTCAACGAAATGAAGTCGAAAGCTTTGAAATACTTCAACAACAGGAATGTAGACCCTCCGACGGGAATTACCTATTTCAATGTTCAGAAGAGCCACACCGTAATGCTCAATAGCCTTACGGACGAGCAACTCGGAAAGCTAGGGGTTTCTGACAAGGGTGACGTTATGACAATAGTTATTCATAAGGACAGCCATAAGTCCGAGGAAGAAGAGGGCGAGGAGGATACTTCGGACGAGCAGCCGACCTCGGAGGAGCCTACTTTTGAAGATGTCATAGAAGAAAGTGAGCAGGAACAACCAAATCCTGATGAAAACGTTGCTGAAGAAGCTCCAAAGCAAGAGGAGAAGCCTGCCGAGGAAAAGAAGGATGATACTGAAACAAAAGTCGTTTTCCGTTATTATGTAGCTGAACTCGAGGACTATTACAACGTAGATTCCAGAAGGCTTTCACTTGAACTGCTCAATTCATAAAATTGTCTCTCAGGGCGCTGTGGGCATGTCTCTTTATGGACTGTTCGCAACGCCTGCTGCTTATATTGATATAAGACCGCAAAAGAAGCGCAGAAAGTAAAAAAATGAGCAAAAAACGTCTTGCAATAATTGCTGATATAGGTTATCATGTTTAACAGAGAATAATGCAGGTAAGTTTCCTGTAAATATACAAAAGGAGTTGCTAAGATATGGCATATGTAATCGGAGTTGACTGCGGAACAAGCGGTACAAAAACGGTACTTTTTGACGAAAAGGGAAGCGTAATCGCTTCAAAAACCATCGAATATCCAATGTATCAGCCAAAGAACGGATATGCAGAGCAGGAGCCTTCCGACTGGGCAAATGCAATGATTGAAACTGTTAAGGCTGTTATGGCTAAGAGCGGAGTTAAGAAGGAAGACGTTAAGGGCATTGGTATTTCAGGACAGATGCATGGACTTGTTATGCTTGACAAGGACAACAATGTACTTCGTCGTTCCATTATTTGGTGCGATCAGAGAACAGCTGCTGAGGTTGAAGAAATGAACCGTATAGTCGGCAGAGACAAGCTCGTTGAGATAACTGCAAATCCTGCTCTTACAGGTTGGACAGCTGCTAAGATCCTCTGGGTAAAGAACAACGAACCAGATGTTTACTCAAAGGTAGCTCATATTCTTCTTCCTAAAGACTACCTCAGACTTATTCTCACAGGCGAGTATGCAACAGAAGTATCTGATGCTTCAGGTATGCAGCTCCTTGATGTTCCGAATCGTAAGTGGTCAGACGAGCTCCTTAGTGCGTTTGAGATAGATAAAAACTGGCTCGGAAAAGTACACGAGAGTTGTGAGGTAACAGGAAAGCTTACAAAGAAAATGGCTGAGACACTTGGCCTCTGTGAGGGAACTATCGTAGTAGGCGGTGCTGGTGACAATGCAGCAGCTGCTGTAGGTACAGGCGTAGTTGAGGATGGAAAGGCTTTCACAACTATCGGAACCTCCGGTGTTGTTTTTGCTCACACATCAAACATATCAATCGATAAGAAGGGCAGAGTTCACACATGTTGTGCTGCCGTTCCGAATACATGGCATGTAATGGGCGTTACACAGGGCGCAGGACTCTCACTCAAGTGGTTCAGAGATAACTTCTGCATGACAGAAAAGGAAACTGCTAAGCTTATGGGCGTTGATGAGTACTACCTCATGGACAAGCAGGCTGAAACAGTTCCTGTAGGTGCAAACAGATTGCTCTATCTGCCTTACCTAATGGGCGAGAGAACTCCTCATCTTGATCCTGATGCAAGAGGTGTATTCTTTGGACTTTCAGCTATTCATACAAGAAAAGATATGCTACGTGCTGTAATGGAGGGTGTTACTTATTCTCTCCGTGACTGTGTTGAGGTATTCCGTGAAATGAATGTAAACGTAAGCGATATGATGGCTTGCGGCGGTGGCGGATCATCACCGCTCTGGAGAAGTATGCTGGCTGACCTTTACAACTGTAACGTTAAAACAGTTGCTTCCAAGGAAGGTCCTGCACTCGGCGTTGCTATTCTTGCAAGTGTTGGCGCTGGAATCTATAGTAGCGTTTCCGAGGCTTGCGGAGCTATCATCAAGACTGACAAGGTTCAGGCTCCAAAGGCCGAGAACGTTCCAGAGTATGAGAAGTACTATCAGCTCTACAGAGAAATCTATCCTGCACTCAAGGCTCAGTATGCAAAGCTTGCAACTCTTTGATAACTGACAATGATTAATACTGAAAGACTTTTTATACGTCCGTTTCGTTTAAGTGATGCAGAGGATGCATTTGAATGGCGTTCTGATCCAGAAGTGAACAAGTTCATGCCATATCCTTGTGATGGGAGTATTGATGAGCTTCGTGAGAGAATAAGCGAGTGGATCGCTGAAAATGACAAATTTGCTATAGAACTCAGGGAAACAGGAAAGGTCATTGGAGATATCAGTCTTGAACGTAGTGAAAAGGACAATTCCTACGAGATAGGGTATAATATAAACCGTAACTTCTGGAACAACGGTTATGCTACAGAGGCGGTGCGCGGAATGATCAGCTGGGCTCACAGTAAGCTAGGAATATGTGATTTTACAGCTTTTTATGCTACGGAAAACGGCGCTTCAGGTAGAGTACTCGAAAAATGCGGCTTTGTTTGCGAACATATGGGACAGTATTCTCGCGACAACGGAAGAAAGGTTTTTGAGGCATTATTTGTTGGACTTCACATTTAATGATTACTAAAATGGTGTACTTGGGAAAGATACCAATATAGAAGTTTTGCCCCGAAGCGTGTCAGTTTAAAAAACGCTTCGGGGCATTGTATTATTATATTGGTACTAGGTGAAATCAATATTTATAGTAATTTATCTAATTCTTTAAGCAGCTTTCGTTTCATTTCTAAAAGCTGTTCTCCGATTATTCTGTTGTCATCTGAATACATCTTTTCCATAGGATACCACCAAACAGGCCCCTTGCCATTGTTTCCGTAGTTTTCTATGTCTCCGCTTATTTTCGGGAACAAATGCCAATGTAGATGAGCATCACCCATACCAAGCAGTTCGTAGTTCATCTTTTCTGCATCAAAAGCTTTTGAAACAGCCTCAGCAACTATTGTCATTTCTTCAAGGAACTTTGCTTTTTCTGCTTTGGCAAGATGAAAAAGTTCGGTCTTGTTGCCGTGGTTCTTGTAAAGAAACAGCGTATAACCATAGAAATGTTGATTATCGCCTATCACTACATATCCCGTATTAAGTTCTTTCACGAAATAAGGATTCTCACCCTTTTTTATCATTTCGATTCGTTCACCTATCAGGCACATTATTGATCTCCGTAAATCTGAATTGGTTTATTAGTATCATTTTATCACGATAGAGTTTCACTGTCAATAGAAATACTATAGTAGTACTTCTGACTTAAGATCGCAAATATTATGGCATAATACTTTTATATTATTAAAGTTGTTATGGTTCGCCTTTTTAGATTTGCAGGATATTATATAGTTTATTTGTGATTGTGAGTTTTTCCCGAAAGTCTTTTAAATAAGTGTTGTAATCCATTGCGTTTTGTGATATAATATATAGTATATATTGTGGTCAGTTCGGACTATAAATATGTTGTAAAGGAGAATCGAAATGGCTATTACCGAAGCAGTTGAAAACTACCTCGAAACCATACTTATACTTTCTCAGAAGCAGCCTGATGTTCATGCTATTGACATTTGCTCTTACCTCGGATATTCCAGGCCGACTGTGTCAATAATCCTTAAAAAAATGAAGGATGAGGGTCTCGTTACAGTTGATGATGATAATCACATCAAACTTACAGATATTGGAAAGGATGTGGCAGAGCGTATTTACGATCGTCATACAGTTCTTACCGACCTTTTTATTTACCTTGGAGTTAATCGTGATGTGGCTGCCGAGGACGCCTGTATGGTCGAGCATGATATTTCTGACGAAACCTTTGAATGTCTAAAGGCGCATTATAAGAAGCTTTCGGAAGGCAAGTGAGACTGCCAGCTGGTTCTTTTTCGGAGGGTCTAAATGGGTAAATTTGATGAATTAAGGGAAAAATATCCCGTTTTTATTTATAAAGCATTCTACGTTAACGAAACTAAGGATACCGTGGAGATAGGTTACGAGTTCTCGGTGCCGCAGCTTGCAGAATTTCGTCCGAGCTGGAGTTTCAGCAAGCCTGAGGGCTTTAAGGTCAAGGATGACCGTTGCTTTGAGAGACTTGCTTTTTCGTTGGGGATGGCTGAGGCTGTAAGCTATTGGAAAGCAACCTGTTCTCCGGAGTTCCGTGTGGAATGCGGAGAACTTGACGATGAACAGATTAACTGGTGGAAGAAGCTGTGGTTCATGGGACTAGGAGAGCTCTTCTTCGTCAATGGTATTTCTGCAGATTTCGACAGTTTTGTGAAGATAGTTCCCACAGGTCATTTCAACAATTCACTTAGGGAATTCTATCGTGAACGTGAGGGCTGCCTTGTGCCAATAGGTGGTGGAAAGGACTCTGCTTTAACCCTTGAGACTTTGCTCAGGGCAGGAAAGAAGTGCCTTTGTTATTCTATCAACAAGCGTCGTTCTATAACAGAAACCGTTCTTACAGCTGGTCTTCCAGAGGAGGCGCTGATTATCTCGCATCGTCACTTTGACCGCTCTCTTATCGCACTAAACGATAAGGGATTTATAAATGGTCATACGCCTTTTTCAGCGATAGTTGCGTTTTCTGCGGAGATAACAGCTTATCTCAACGGACTTAAATATATTGTGCTTTCAAACGAATCCAGTGCCAATGAGAGCACTGTTGTTGGACAGGATGTAAATCATCAGTATTCGAAGAGCTTCGAATTCGAGCAGGATTTCCACGAATATGAGGAGAATTATCTTCGTACGGGACAGTATTATTTCAGTTTTCTGCGTCCTCTTGCGGAGTTCCAGATAGCTAAGATGTTTGTTTCGCACAGGAAGTACCTGTCAGTTTTCAGAAGCTGTAACTTAGGCAGCAAGGTATCTCCTGATATATGGTGCGGAGAATGTCCGAAATGCCTGTTTATATGCCTAATCCTTTCACCGTTCCTCAGTCTTGCGGAGCTTAAGAAGATATTCGGAAAGGATATGCTAAATGATCCGAAAATGCGAGAATATTTTATCGAGCTTATAGGTCAGTCCGAGCACAAACCTTTTGAGTGTGTCGGCAGTATTAATGAGGTGAATTTAGCCGTATCACTAACTATACGAAAGCTCGAACAGAGTGGTGAGGAGCTTCCTTTGCTGCTTGCTGAATACAAAAAACGCGGACTCTATTATCCAGAACATATTGATATGCTCAATGCGGAGTGCTGCGGTTCGTTCAACGAGCAGAATCTCCTGCCCGATGAATTTAAGACTATTCTGACTAAGGAAATGGAGCGTCTGCTTTGAACAAATTCTGCGAATATATAAGGAAATACACTGAGGGAAAAAAAGTCTGCATACTCGGCTTCGGACGAGAGGGAAAATCTACGTATAAGATACTGGAGAAGTACTGTTTGCCAGAAACTGTGGCAATTGCTGACCTCAACCTAGTTGACAGGGAGGCAAACGGACTTCCCGAAAATATTGAGCTTATCTGCGGAAAGGAATATCAGGACTGTCTTGATCGTTTTGATATGGTTTTCAAGAGTCCTGGAATCGTTCTCGAAAAAAGCATTTCTGAACTGAAATGTCTGATAACATGCGAAACACAGGTTTTCTTTGAGGTATACCGTGATCAGATAATAGGTATTACTGGCACAAAAGGCAAAAGCACTGTAACCTCGCTGATATATCATGTTCTTAATGAGAGTGGAGTTGACTGCCGCATTGCTGGAAATATAGGCATTCCTGTGTTTGACATTGCAGAGGGCATGAGTGATGATACAGTAGTTGTCTGCGAGCTTTCATGTCACCAACTTGAATACATGACGGTCTCACCACGGTCTGCGATATTCCTCAACCTCTATGAGGAGCATCTTGATCATTACGGAACTTTGGAAAACTATTACAACGCCAAGAAGAACATTTATCTTCACCAGGACGTATGCGATGTTCTTTGGTGCAACAGCAGCATTGTTTCCGATGATATTCCTTCTATAGTAGTGTCTGTGTCAAATACTGACAGTTCAGCCGATGTTTACGTTGAAAATGGTGTTGTATGGGACTCCGACGATGAGGATTATGAGATCCCTACTGATGAGATAAAGCTTCTTGGAACTCACAATCACTACAATATTGCGATTGCGTGGGACGTATGCAAGGATCTCGTTGAGGAAGAGGACTTTACGAAAGCTCTGTGCAGCTTCAATCCGCTTGCTCATAGACTGGAATTTGTTGATACCGTCTGCGGTATACGCTGGTATGACGATTCTATTTCAACTGCCTGTGCTACAGCGATATCGGCTCTGCAGAGTGTTCCAAATGTGGGAACTATCCTCATTGGCGGCATGGACAGGGGTATCGACTATCAGCCACTTGTTGATTTCCTTTCGAACTTTGATGTTAGTGTTATATGCATGGAGGCTTCTGGAAAGCGCGTGTATGAAATGATACAGGCGAGCGGCTCTTTCGGTAATAAGGAGCGCATTCACTACGCTGACCACCTTGCGGAAGCTGTGAAGTTTGCGGCGGAGATAACTCCTGAGGGTATGAGCTGTGTTATGTCGCCTGCGGCGGCAAGTTACGGCATTTTCAAGAACTTTGAGGAGCGCGGGGATGCCTTCAAGAAACTGGTATCGGAACTAAAAAATTAGAATTAATAGATTTGCAGCGCATGATATAGAATTCTTACGGTATGTCGACTGAGATTTGTATTTGACATATAAAGGAGATACTTATGGCACATCTGATTTGCAAATGCGGAAATAATATGTGGAATGGCGAATCACCTAACGATATTGAGTTCTGGGTGTTTTCGGACAAAACTATGGACAAAATGTCTTATGAGGATAATATTCCTTTTCTTTCGCTTTGTAACAAGCATGACTATAACGTATGGCGCTGTCCAAAATGCAAAAGGCTTTATGTCTTCGACGAAAATGACTGGAGTAAGCCGAAATATATATATAAAGCAGAATAATAACTTAACGGGTCATGCTGGCCCGTTTTTTGTTTGCACAATATAGGCAATTGGGCTATTATTGCTAAATTTAAATTAACTCTTGCAATTCACAGCAAGCTATGATATAATATTAACGATGGGGTCAAGATCCCCCTTAATTGAATTCTCAGGAGGAATTATAACTATGTTAACTTCAGCTTCAGAAATGCTCAAGAAAGCAAGAGCAGGCAAATACGCAGTAGGTCAGTTCAATATCAACAACCTCGAGTGGACTAAGGCTATTCTTCAGACCGCTCAGGAGTGCAATTCTCCTGTTATCCTCGGTGTTTCAGAGGGTGCAGGCAAGTATATGTGCGGTTTTGAGACAGTTGCTGCTATGGTTGCAGCTATGGATAAGTCTCTCGGTATCACTGTTCCTGTTGCTCTTCACCTCGATCACGGCTCATATGAGGCTTGCTACAAGTGCATTAAGGCTGGTTTCACTTCTATCATGTTCGACGGTTCACACTTCCCAATCGCTGAGAACGTTGCAAAGACAACAGAGCTTGTAAATGCTTCTCACAATCTTGGCCTTTCCATTGAGGCTGAGGTAGGCGCTATTGGCGGTGAAGAAGACGGTGTTATCGGAAAGGGAGAGTGCGCTGATCCTGCTGAGTGCAAGATGATCGCTGATCTCGGTGTTGACTTCCTTGCAGCAGGTATCGGTAATATCCACGGTGTTTACCCAGCAAACTGGGAAGGACTCAGCTTTGAGACTCTCGAGGCAGTAAACAAGGCTGTAGGCGAGATGCCTCTCGTTCTTCACGGTGGTACAGGTATCCCTGATGATATGATCACAAAGGCTATATCTCTCGGTGTTGCTAAGATTAACGTAAACACAGAGTGCCAGCTCGTATTCGCAGAGGCTACAAGAGGCTATGTTGAGGCTGGTAAGGACAAGCAGGGCAAGGGCTTCGACCCAAGAAAGCTTCTCGCACCAGGTGTTGAGGCAATCAAGGCTAAGGTTAAGGAGAAGATGGAGCTCTTCGGAAGCGTAAATAAGGCTTAAGCTTTAAAAAGGAGAAATTGCAGTGGCTTGGGGCAGATACGAAATGAATTTCGTATATAATTATGATATGAACGCTGTTCTTGATGCTGTTATGCGTACAGGCGCTCAGCTTAAGCTAAGTGTTGTTAACGCTGACCGATTTAGATACAGAGTGCAGTTCAGTAATGGTATTTCATTGACTACCTGGGGCGAAAAGATAAATATTGCTCTGGGGGTTCTTCCAGACGGAAAGACTGGCTTACATATTGAAAGCGTTTCAAATTTAGGTATCGAGCTTTCTGCTAAATCCAAAAACGAGAAAAATGTTTTGAGTTTTATAAACACTCTTAACTTTTTTCTTCCGCAGAGATAATAATAACAGCCATAAGGATTTGATATAATCCTTATGGCTGTTTTAATTATGAATATAAATATTTTATACGGACTTTACGCAATTTCTGCCGCTGGATTTTGCGTTGTAGAGTGCTCTGTCCATACGGTTGAAAGCATCGTCGAAAGAATCGTCTGCATTTATTGTGGTAACACCGATACTGCATGTTATCTGTCCAATCTTGCCAAAAGGTTCATCTGAGATGATTCTGCGAAGTCCCTCTGCCAGAGCATAGGCTTTTTCGCTGCCTGTATCGTAGCAAACAACTACAAATTCCTCACCGCCCCAACGTCCGAGAACTGCATTTAAGTCGTGTATGTAGTCAGAAATAATCTTTGCGAACTGGACAAGTGTAACATCACCTGTAGAGTGACCAAATTTATCGTTAACGTGCTTGAAGAAATCAATATCGAGGATCATAAGTGATACGTCGCGGTTTTTGGTGCGTTTCTCCTTCAGTGCGTTTCTGATTTCAGTCTCCATTCTTCCGTGATTGAATACATTTGTAAGTGAATCGCGTGAAGCAAGCTGTTCATATTTCTTCATAGTCTCAAGGAGCTCGATGGAATTTTCATGGATATTCTGCACCATGAATACGAAACGGAAATCGTCCTCGTTACTTGTTTCTGAACGGCTGAAGATCAGCTTTACCCATATGTATTTGCCCTCGAGATTCATCATTAGGCAGTCAAATGAGGTTGTACGTCCAGGAGCAAGGTTCTTTTTGAGGTACTCTGGATCTGTTCTTTCAAGGAATAGAGCCTGGTCATCGGGCCAGATCATATTAATGATCATAGTTCTCCACTCCGAGTACTTTATCTCTTGTTGCATAACTTCATCAGAGATCTCAGTTACGCTTATGCTGCTGGTAGTATC
>JAFZYX010000100.1 GCA_017616055.1 Ruminococcus sp. | reverse complement strand
TGCACCGAGGAAAGCTCCGACTATAGGGATAAATGCAGTAACACCTACAAGAGTTCCAGACATTGCCGCATATGGCAGCCTAAGCAGTTTCATTCCTATGAAGCAGAGTGAGCCGAGAATAATAGCTTCAACGAACTGTCCTGCAAAGAAGCTCTGAAACGTAGTATTTGCTGTCTTCAGAACAATAGTGCTCTTTTTGTTGAAATCATCGCTGAAATATGCGCGTCTAATACGGTTTGCGTCCTTTATGAGCTTATCTTTACGTAAAAGCATATATATCGCGAATATAATGCCGAGGACGAGGTTGGCTACAGCGGAAGTAAGACCTCCTATTATGCCCATTGCTGAGCTTAATATGCCTGCAAGTCCTGATGTGAGAATCTTTGAAGCCTTTTCGGCTATATTTGCCCAGTCGAATTCAAGTGAGCTTATCTGTTCCTGTATCTCAGGGTATTCTTTGAGCTTGCCCGTAATGAAGTCCTTTGCGCTGGCGAAGGAAGGAGGTATCTCAGCATAGAGCACTCCAAAAGCCTTTCCGATTTCTGGGATGACTATGTACATTATAAGCACTATTACGGCTATGGCTATGGTGAATGTAGCTGCTATGCAGACCGGTCTGCGTGTGCGTTCAATCAGCTTTGAATTGCTTTTAGGGAAGTATATTTTTTCAAAACGGTTCATGATTATATTAAAGATATAGGCGATAAAAAAGCCTATAACCAATGATTTGAGGGCTCCGAGGAATACTGATACGAAGTTTGACAGCACCGAGAAGTTCTGACTAATAACACAAACCGCAATTGCAAGGACTGCTATGAATATATACCGTTTTATCTCACGTTTTTCCATAATTGCTGCCTCCTGATATTGTGAAATACTGATTTAATTATATATCAATATGGTGTATTTGTCAATTTAGCGTGTAAATGATTAATAATCAGTGTAGAGATGTCACTGATTATATCTGCATGTTAAGTACTGTTATTTGCAGATAAAACTGAATTAACAAACTACTTGACCGAATGCAAGTTTCATGTTATAATAATATAAATAGTCCCGAAATTCGGGGGATTTATACGATTTATACGCCATTGAGCGATATTTCGGGCGGTTTATCTTATTATTGACCGCTATTATATGCTATATGCGAACGGAGGTCATTGTAATGCCAGGTTTAGATGATTATGCTCCTGCTGTCAGAAAGGTCATGACACTTTTTTATGTCATTGATACTTCGGGAAGCATGCAGGGCAGCAAAATAGGACAGGTTGAATCAGCTCTTGAGGAAGTAATGCAGACTCTTCAGGAGATAAGCGATGAAAGCGACGATGCTGAGATTAAAATTGCAGTTCTTGAGTTCTCAACAGGTGCTTCATGGGTAACTCCCGAGCCGGTTTCGCCTGAAGGATATCGTTTCAAGACATTTGAAGCTTGTGGCGTTACCGATCTTGGTGCTGCTTGTAAAGAACTTGACAAGAAGCTTTCAAGGAATGAGTTCTTGCAAACTGCGGCAGGCGCTTATCCACCTGTAATATTGCTTTTCAGCGATGGTGGCCCTACGGATAACTGGGAGAGCGGACTTGACGCCCTCAAAAAGAACAACTGGTTCAAACGTTCTATCAAGATAGCTTTTGCTATCGGTGATGATGCTGACAAGGATGTTCTTGCACGTTTCTCGGGAAGTTCGGAAACTGTTCTCGATGTTAAGAACAAGGATCAGCTCCGTCTTATGATTGAAAAAGCCAGCGTTATTACAAGCGTTTTCGCAAGCCATTCAAGTACAGTAGACAGTGAAACAGATCCTGTTGAGATATCCAAGCAGCTTGCAGATGACGTTAAAGCTCAGACAAACGAAGCTCTCAGCGAAGAAAATACCGCTGACTGGGATGAATCTGACTGGTAAGGTGAGATTATGCAGAGATTATTATCCTTTGCTCAAACAAGTATCGGCGCATCACATCTGAACCGAGGACTTGTTTGCCAGGACAGCTCTGCTTGTGCGGATAATGAGAAATATTCCTTTGCGGCTGCTGCAGATGGGCATGGAAGCTTGTGCTATCTCCGTACAGACAGAGGTTCTAAATTTGCAGTTGAATGTGCAGAGGACTGCGTAAGAGAGTTCCTTGAAGGGCTCGAAAATGCAGAAGAAGTCCTTGCCGACGAGCGCCAGCGCGAACAACTCTTCAATCAATTGTGGAGAAGCATAATTGCACGCTGGCACGATAAGACCGAGCAGGACTTTAAGAACGATCCGTTTTCTGAGGAAGAGCTGGATCGTATTCCAAAAAAGTTTGCAAATTACCGTACAAGATATGAAGCCGGTGATTATTTAGGTGCTTATGGAACTACATTACTTTTTGCAGTAGTCACCAGGAACTATGCTTTCGGAGCTCAGATAGGTGATGGAAAATGCGTAGTAATTGACGGCGACAGCAATGTTTTTGCTCCTGTCCCCGAAGATCCGCGCTGCTATGAGAATGTTACGACTTCTATGTGTCAGGATGACGCTGCTCTTTCAGCGAGATTTTTCTATCTTCCTAAGGGCCTTATGCCAGCGGCTGTATTTCTGTGCTCGGACGGTGTGGAGAACTCCTACTGGAATGAGGAACAGCTTTTCTGTTTCTTCCGCGGACTTGCCCTCACTATCGTGGAAAATGGTATGGAAGAGGGAATTTCACAGCTTGCGGAGTTCCTTCCATCTATGTCAAAAAAAGGAAGCGGTGACGATGTCACTTGTTCTGGTATCATTGATATTACAAAGCTGAACTCTTGCTCTGACGGAATTCGTGAGGATCTTGAGGTGGCTTCACTTGCAGCTGCATCAACAGTAGGCGAATCTCTTGAAGCAGAGGAAATAGAGTATGACGATGAGGAACTGCAGCAGGTAATATCAGATGTAATCTCAGATAATGAAGCGGTTGACGGCGAGGAAGAGACCAATGAGACTACAGTGGAGCCTTCTGATGAAACTGACAGCGAAGAGTAAATAGTAATTAGAAATTAATATGGAACGCTGCATGTGGTGTTCCGTTATAGGGGGCGCACATCGTGCGCCCTTTTTGTGACTTGCCGTGAGACAAAAGGCAGCAATTATGCTATACTATTTTAAGGATGCGTACAGAGGATGGGATATCTATGCAGGAAGTTTTGCAACTGATGCCCAGAGCTGGTATAAAAGTGTTCAGAACCCTTAAATATTACATCTGAGGAGAGATACAATGGAAACTCCTATATATGACTTTTTGCGGAGCTATGCCGATTCGGGAACGCTCCGCGCACATATGCCAGGGCATAAGGGCGTTTCTCCCATTGGGGAGCTTGCAGAGCTCTACCACTTAGATATCACGGAGATAAAAGGGGCGGACAGCCTTTTTGAAGCCGATGGCATCATTGCCAGGAGTGAGGCGAACGCTTCGCAACTGTATGGGACTGCCGCAACGGTCTATTCTGCTGGCGGCTCTACTCTCTGCATTCAGGCTATGCTTGCACTTATGAAACAGGAAAAACGTCGTATCATAGCTGTGCGCAATGTTCACCGTGCCTTTCTCAATGCGGCTGCATTGCTCGGACTTGATGTTCAGTGGCTTCTTCCCGAGTACAGTGAAGGTATACTGTCCGGCAGGATTATCTTGCCAGATGTCGAGGCGGCTTTAGCGGCCTCGGCAGAGAGGGCCTGTGTATATGTTACCTCACCTGACTATACGGGGAGGATTGCGGATATAGCTGCACTGTCAGCGCTGTGTCACCAATATGGAGCTAAGCTTCTTGTGGACAATGCTCACGGTGCTCATCTCGCTTTTTTTGAAGAAAGCCTGCACCCGATAACTCTTGGAGCGGATCTTTGCTGTGATTCGGCACATAAAATGCTTCCTGCGCTTACAGGAGCGGCTATGTTACACACTTCATGTAATGAATATGCACATAAACTTAAACAGGCAATGAGCCTTTTCGGTTCAACGAGCCCGTCATACTTGGTAATGGCTTCGCTTGATCTTTGTAATCGCTATCTTTATGAAAAGATAAGGAGCGATATCGTTGCAGCGTTGCCACGCATTGCTAAGCTCAGAGAAAACTTTTCAGACAGTCTCATATTTACGAAGTCCGAACAATTCCACATAACCATAAAAGCTGCTGAAAGCGGCTACAGTGGAACAGAGCTTGCGGATCTTTTACGTGATAATGATGTTGAGTGTGAATACGCTGACGAGGAACTGCTTGTGCTGTTGATGTCGCCTTTCTCGCTTGATGAGGACTATGTTCGGCTTCAAGCGGCTCTTGAGATCGCGGTATCGAAAGCTTCACGATACGAAAGGAGAACATCAGATTTTCGGCTGAATCTTCCCAAAGTGGCATGCAGCATTCGAGAAGCTGTCTTTGCTCCTTCCGAGGAGATAGCGGTGGAGGAATCAGAAGGGAGAGTATGCGCTTCCGTAAAAGTGCCCTGTCCTCCTGCAGTCCCAATAGCAGTAAGTGGAGAAGTAATAGACCGACAGTGTATGGAAATATTTCGTGCATACGGCATAAAAAGCGTTATTGTGTTGAAAAATTAGCTGAAGCTATTGCAATTTACAGGTATTTGTGTTAAAATGAGATATATTATTTTTGTGGAGGTACTGCCATGAGCGATATGAACGAAAAGGAGCTTGACGAGCTCGAGGAAGAAGAGGAGATTGAAAACTACATCACTCTTACGGACGATGATGGAAATGAAGTTTCCTTTGAGATAATCGGAACAGTTGAATACGAGGAGCACCTCTATGCGGTACTTCTGCCTTTTGATGACGAAGATGACGAGGTCGTTATTCTTGAGGTTATTCCTGGCGAAGTTCCTGAAGAGGACGATTTTGTATCGGTAAATGACGATGAGCTTCTTGGAAAGGTATTTGAAGAATTCAAGAAGAACTAC
>JAFZYX010000099.1 GCA_017616055.1 Ruminococcus sp. | reverse complement strand
GGCAAGCGTGTTTATCGCTTTTGCGAGAGCTTTCGGGTCTGAAGGCGGAACGGTTATCCCTGTTTTGCCGTTGAGACTGACATAGGGGACTCCTGATTTCAGAGCTGTGTTTATTACGGGCTTGCCATATATCATGGCTTCGAGCTGAACTATTCCAAAGGCTTCACTTGGAGCTACTGATGGCAACACGAATATATCACAGTCGGCATAAGCCTGTTTCAGCTGCTCATCTGGAAGGAATCCAAGAAAATGGACTTTATCTCCCATATTTCGGGTGGAAACAAAGTACTTTAGCTTTTCACCCAAGTCTCCAGTGCCTGCGATGAACAGTTCGCAGCCTTTAACATATTCAAAGGCTTTCAGCAACACCTCAACTCCCTTGTAGTAAACAAGCCTACCTGTAAAAAACACCTTCACACTGTTCGTGTCTGAAACCTTTTCCGACAGGAATGGTACGTGCTTTACGGAGAGGTAGTCTTCAGGAACTATGCCGTAGGGCAGCACCTTGCACTTACTTTTGTATTTGGGAAGATAAAGGGAATGCTTGACGTGTCCCTCGGTGGCCGTGAGAATAACGTCCGCTCTGTTCAGCAGGTAGTGCATGAAAGGCTTATAGAAGAACATAAGCTTCTTCTGCTTAACGATATCACTGTGCCACGATACTACCACTTTTCCCTTGTAACCTGAAAGCATGAGAGCTGCATCAGCAAGCGGAAAAGGTACGTGTATATGGACCACGTCCGCTTTTTTCGCCATTTTTCGCATGTAAGCAAAGAACGAAAGAGAGACTGGACATTTGAAATAAGTTCCGAAGCTTCCTGCACGGGTTATATCGACTCCGCATATCTTTTCGCGAATAGTCCTGCCACGTCCATCGCGGCAGACGAGAGTTTTAACGCTGATGTCGTCAAGTCTATTGAGTTCTTCGGAATACTGTCGTATGAGAGTTTCGATACCGCCAATATGTGGAAAATAAGCTTTGTTTATTTCAAGTATGTTAAGCTTTTTCTTCATTTTGCAAGCTCCCTGTATACATCCATGAGCATTTCCGCCGAGTGTTTCCATGTGAAGCTTTGTGCACGCTGAAGTCCCTTTCGGCTTAGCTCTCTGCGGAGTTCTTCGTTGTTGTAAAGCTTATACATTCCCTCAGCTATGCTTTTCGTATCATAAGCGTCACATATCACAGCACAGTCGCCTGTAACTTCCGGGAGTGAAGCCTCACCCGAAGTAAGTACGGGAATTCCGCATGCCATAGCCTCTAGAGGCGGCATTCCGAAGCCTTCATAAAGAGACGGAAATACGAATGCCAGCGCGCCGCACATGAGGGGATTCATATCCTCAGACGGTACGTATTTTGTGAAGATGATATTTTTAGTCATGCCGAGCTTTTCAACACGGCTGTATATTCCTTGGTCAAGCCAGCCCTTTCCTCCCGCAAGCACAAGCTTTGGAGAGTTTTTGCCTACTTTTTTTACAAAGGCAGCATATGCTGTGATAAGGCGTTCAAGGTTCTTTCTTGGCTCAATGGTACCTACGTAAAGGAAATAATCGCCTTCTATTTCGAGAGAACTTTTTACCTCTGGGATGCGCTCGGGAGAATCACATGGATGAAAGCGCTCAGTATCGACTCCGCATGGAACGACACGTATCTTGCCCTCATGTTGCGGAAAATACTTGATTATTTCTTTTTTTGAGAATTCTGAGTCTGTAACGATAAGGTCGGCACGTTTCATTGATCGTTTCAGCCCCATATCGAGCATATATTTCGTTCTGCCCCTTACCGTATCGGGGAAAGACTTGTATACCATGTCATGAACAGTGACTACCTTTTTTCCGTGTACGAAAGGGGGGACGATATAGTTGAAAAAGTGTGTGATATCGGACTTCCTGCCGAAGAAAAATGAATAGGGAACGGGCAGGAACGTGCTGACGGCACGATAGGTGAAGCCAGAAAATCCCGAAGTATTAAGCTTTATGTGCTTGCCTGCAAATTTTTTAACACGCTTTACACGTTCGTTGTCACCGCTTGTGAAAAAGCTGTATTCGTAGCTGTTTTCGGGGTAGAGTTCCGCTATAGTCTGGGTCTGCCCCAGCTCGCACCAGCCTATTCCCGTCATTTTGTCGCTGCATATAGGTACAGCGTCGAAAGTTATCCTCAAATCAACTTCTCCACCTTTGATATTCTTTTAGCGTATCAGATTTTCTATTTTTGCGATAAGATCTGCAAGATAAGCGTCAGTGTCATCGGTGTCAAATCCTGAGGCACCAAAAAAACCGCCCTTTTCTTTGCGTATTTCAATCTGTTCTGTTTTTTTGAGTTCAGCAAGAGCCTGTTCGCGCGGCATACCGTTTTCCAGACCGAATATTACCGCATTAAGTGCATCAAGTTTTGCAATTACATCGCTCTTGACATATCCGCCCTTTTTAGACCTGAGTACTTCAAAGCTCATAAAAACCCCCTGTATAAGCTTTAAATTTAGCCGATAACTTCCTTGACCTTTATTTCCTTTTCGACGAGAGCAAGGTCATTCTTTACCATGCGCTCAACGAGCTGCGAGAAGTTAATTTCGCGCTTCCAGCCGAGAGCCTTTTCAGCCTTTGACGGATCTCCAAGGAGAATGTCAACTTCTGCGGGACGGAAGAACTTTTTGTTTATCTTAACGATTGTCTTGCCGTTAGCTTTGTTGATACCGATTTCGTCAACACCTGTACCTTTCCACTCAACTTCTATGTCAACGTGCTTAAAAGCAGTTTCTACAAACTCACGGACAGTTCTTGTCTCGTTTGTTGCAATTACATAGTCATCTGGCTTATCCTGCTGAAGCATGAGCCACATAGCCTTAACATAGTCCTTTGAGTGTCCCCAGTCACGCTTTGAATCCATATTTCCAAGTTCTACGTACTCCTGTACGCCCAACTTTATGCGTGCAACCGCATCTGTTATTTTACGTGTAACGAATTCAATTCCGCGACGTTCTGACTCGTGGTTGAAAAGAATTCCCGAGCAGGCGAAGAGGTTGTAGCTTTCACGATAGTTCTTTGTTATCCAGTGACCGTAGAGTTTAGCAACTCCGTATGGGCTTCTTGGATAGAAAGGAGTTGTCTCTTTCTGTGGAATCTCCTGTACAAGTCCGAACATTTCAGATGTAGAAGCCTGATAGAAGCGTGCCTCGGGTTTTACTGTGCGGATTGCTTCAAGCATATTTGTAACACCGATAGCGTCGATATCAGCTGTGCCAAGAGGAGTATCCCAGCTAGTAGCAACGAATGATTGGGCAGCAAGATTATATACTTCGTCAGCCTGTGATATTTTCATTGCGGAAATGAGGGATATGGGATCTGTCATATCTGCATAAATGAGAGTTACCTTGTCCTTGAGATGAGCGATGTTGCCATAATCGGCAGTTGCCTTTCTTCTCCAGATACCGTAAACGTTGTATCCCTTTTCGAGCAGGAGTTCAGCAAGATATGAACCGTCCTGACCTGTGATTCCTGTGATAAGTGCATTTTTCATTAGTTTTTTCTCCTTTTATATCATTTCGTTTGCAGATCAGACGAACTCGTTTCTGTTTTGTTCCTTGAGCTGCGCGATAACTTTTTTTACGTCCTGAGTGTTGTTCTTTGAGCACACAAGAAGCACATCGTCGGTATCGACGATAATGATGTCTCGTGTACCAATAGCGGCTATAAGGCGCTTGCCGCCGCAGATAGTGGTACGTTTGGTGTCAACTGTTACAACGTCACCATCGATGAAGTTATTGTCGTTATCAGTCTCGTTTATGCGCTCAATAGCGAGCCAACTTCCCACGTCATCCCAGCCGAAGCTGCCAGGGATAGTGTAAATGTGATTTGCTTTTTCCATGATACCGAAGTCTATTGATTCGCTTCTGAAAGCAGTAAACTCCTTAACGAGGACTTCGTTGAATTCAGGTGTTCCGAAAGCTTGTCCTATGCGGAGAGCACCGTCGTAAATATCAGGCATAAAGGTCTTGATATTGAGCATTACGGAAGATATCTTCCACACGAACATTCCGCTGTTCCAGAGATATTTTCCCGAAGCAAGGTATTCCTTTGCGGTAGTGAGATCAGGTTTCTCAACAAATCGTTCAACTGCGTATACATCTTCTTTTGCAGCACCGAAATTGATGTAGCCGTAGCCTGTTTCGGGATACTCGGGAGTAATGCCTATAGTTACAAGGCGTTTACCGCTCTCGGCAGCTTTGATAGCCTTTTTAAGTGTGTTGATGTATATGTCTTCATAGCCGATGAGGTGATCGGAGGGGAGAACCAGCATAATAGCATCTTCGTATTTTCTGTTTATTACAGATGCTGCAAATGCTATACAAGGAGCCGTATTTCTTGCGCATGGCTCAAGTAGAACGTTATCTTTAGGTATTCCGGGAAGCTGATCGAATACGAGTTCCTTATATGTGGCATTTGTGACAACGTAGATGTCTTCAGTTTCAACGAGAGGACTGAGTCGTTTTACGGTCTTTTGTATCATTGTCTCTCCATCTTTTGTGAGAGAGAGGAACTGCTTCGGACTTGCGTTGCGGCTCTTTGGCCAGAAACGCTCTCCTCTGCCTCCTGCCATGATGACTGCTGTTATCTTCATTTTGTATTTTCCTTCCTTTCGTTGTTCTTCGGCATGATATATGCATCTGTAGTTTCAGCATTATTCTTAGGCGGGAAGAACATTGTCTTTAATGTCATGAGTATTATCTGAAGATCAAGTCGTATTGAATAGTTTTCTATATACATGAGATCCATTTTCAGCTTGTCATATGGAGTTGTATCGTAAGCTCCGGTAACTTGTGCATATCCCGTTAGACCAGCCTTAACTTTAAGGCGGAAACCGAATTCTGGCATTTCCTCTTCGTACTCTTTAGTAAGCTCGGGGCGTTCTGGACGGGGACCGACTACTGACATATCACCTTTTAAAATATTGAAAAGCTGTGGGAACTCGTCCACACGGAATTTTCTCAGTATTTTTCCCACGGGAGTAATGCGGTCATCCTCCTCAGTGGCTAGACGTGGTTTACCGTCCTTTTCGGCGTCAACTATCATACTGCGGAATTTGTAAACGTAGAATTCCTTACCATTGAGTGTAAGACGCTTTTGCTTGTAAAGCACCGGGCCTCTGTCATAGAGCTTTACTGCAAGTGCAGATATTAGCATGAATGGAGCAGCAGGAATGAGTGCTATTAAGGAGAAAAGTATGTCGAATGTTCTCTTTACGAGCTGTTGCTCGAAGTCGAGACCGTAATTTCGACAGAGCATGAGAGGAGTATCGAACAGACGGATATCGTCTGCTCCCCTTATTATGATGTCCGAAATTTTAGGCGCTATGTAAGCGCGTTTTGAATGTGCAAAGCAGAATTTTAAGAAGTCGTTACGCTGTTCTGCGGGGATATCGCAGACAATAGCGCCCTCGTACTTCATTATAAGCTCTTTTACCTTTTCAGCAGGCTCGTTTATGCTGATAGACTCGCAAATCATATACTTATCCACGCGCTGGCTCATTTTAAGGACAAGTGATGCCGCACGGTGACTTCCGTAGATAATCACTAGCTTTCGCGGCGGGTATATCATAAAATAAAGCTTTCCCGTGAGGAAAGTCCATATCGCTAATATGCCTAGGTCGATGCATGACATTGATACTATTGGCATGACAGGCATAAAATGTCTGCCGATAAGGCTGATTAAGAAGTATGAAACTGTATTTACGCATAGCATAGAAATCATTTGAGCGTAGAACATATCGGTCTTTTTTAGATAACCCAGCTTCAGACCACCATAGGCTCTGAAAAAAAGCCATACAATAAGGCAGTAAATAGCGATGAGTACCCAGTTTCCTCGTCTGTAATATGGGAGTACTATCTGGCCACTGTAATTTTTGTACCATACAAAGGCGAAAAGCCCTGTTATCATGGCGAGCAGCAGAATGCTTGAAATAAAGGTAACAAATCTTTTATACAGGTCTTTATTTTTATACATGATCCTTTTCCGTTGCCGAGACGGATTGTCTCCTTTTGATTTGTATTTTATGTCTTTTTCTTTTTTGTGCCGCAAATAACGACACAAAGTAATTATAACAAATCGTAAGAGGTATGTCAATATCAATTGACATATTAGGCAAAAAATGAAAATCAATTATTGCGCTTTTCACAAAAAGAGACATTACACAAGTGCCTGAAAACTTTTAAAAGCTTTCGGAGATAATACAATTCGGGTAGTAGTGGCTAAGTATCTCACGCCAGTTCTTTCCCTCAGCAGCCATAGCATTTGCTCCGTACTGACTCATACCTACACCATGTCCAAAGCCCTTTGTGGTTATTTCGGCTTGATTGTCGAAAAAGCTGATTTCGAAGCTTGCCGAGCGAAGTCCGAGAGCGTCTTTTATTTCGCTGCCAGATACGGTAATGTCTCCGATAGCGACTGTAAGGACAGTTCCTGAGTCGGAGACGGACATCACTTTCAGCCATTCTTTCATATCACTGCTGAGCTTTATATCGGGGAAAGCTGCTTCGAGAGCCACTTTTAGCTCCTCACGGGAAAAGGCAGTTTTCTCGCGAAAATGTGGAGCTGTCATGTCAGAGAGACTATCTACCTCAACAAGGTAATCCACAGGAACTCCCCATACATTCTCGGCGCTTTCCGTATAACCGCCAGACATAGAATGAAAAGCAGCAATGATAGGCACATCTTCATAGGTGATTATGTATGGAAGTACTTCTTCCACCGCAGAGGCTATCTTTGCAAAGTTTTCTTCAAATCTATCTCCAAAGCACTCCTTTGCGTGCTCTTTTGTGAAATATCCCTGATATTTTGAAGTATCATTTGAGAAATCTGCTCCTTTTAAATCGGGGTCAGAGGAGTTTGCAGCGCTAATTCGGCGGCGTTCAGCGTAGGTGTGGGCGGCAACAGCCTGTGCTTTCAATGCTTCTGTTCCAAAATTTGCAGGCATTTCCGCACAGACCGCTCCTATGACGTAATCAAGGACCGGAACTTCGAGAACTTTTCCACTGCTTATGTCGAGAACTTTGTATGGTTCGGTCGATAAGATGTTATTTTCACTTGAGTTTTCGATGGATTCGATATCGTATTCATACTGCGTCTCTGTTTGTGGTGAACTGTCGGATTCCTTTGATATGAAGGCAGGGACAGCTGGTATAACCACAATGGAAAGAATGAGCAGCAGAAATGCTGCAGCGGTTGTTTTCATAGCTTTACTCCTTATTTTATATTTTGTGGCTTGGAATGCTGATTGGACTCACTATAATACAGAGAGAGGTCCAACGGAAAATGAGGTGGCACTTGAGTGGCAGCGTTCGTTGTTTAGCTCTTGGTTTAAAGAAATAATGTTTGACATTAAATAATAAATGGTGTATAATTAATAATGAATATGTTTTAGGAGAGTGATCAGGATGCCGTCATTTATTTCGGGCGCCAATATTACAGATTTATGCAGTAAGCTTGCTGATAATTCCGCTATAGATCCAAAGCTTTATGAAAAGTATCATGTTAAGAGAGGACTTCGCAACAGCGACGGTACAGGCGTAATGGCAGGTATCACGAATATATGTAATGTTCACGGCTATGTTATGAACGAGGGAGAAAGAGAACCTATACCTGGTCAACTTATATATAGAGGGTATAATGTTAATGATCTTGTTGAGAATGTTGAAAAGGATGATCGCTTTGGTTATGAAGAAACAGCTTTTCTGCTGCTCTTTGGTCATCTTCCGAATGAAAAGGAACTTAAGACATTCAGCTCTTATATATCTGTTAAGAGAGATCTCCCCAATGGCTTTGTTGAGGATATGATACTAAAGGCTCCGTCAAAGAATATCATGAATAAGCTTGCACGTTCCGTTCTGGCTTTGTATTCCTATGACGATGAGTGTGAGAACAAGGGCCTAGAAAATGAAATGCGTACTGCGGTGAGTCTTATCGCAAAAATGCCTGTTATTATGGCAAACGCTTATCAGGTAAAGCGTAGGGTATTTGATAATCAGAGCATGATAATGCATCCCATAAATTATGAGGAGAATACGGCTCAGTGCATACTTTCACTGCTTCGCCCAAACAGAAAGTATACAAAGGAAGAGGCTCAGATGCTTGATCGCCTGCTTATGTTACAGGCTGAGCACGGCGGTGGTAACAACTCCACGTTTACCTGTCGAGTCCTTACATCTTCTGGAACAGATCCGTATTCTGCATATTCCTCTGCAATATGTTCGCTCAAGGGACCTCGTCACGGCGGCGCCAACCTTCAGGTTATCAATATGCTTGACAATTTCAAGGCAAACATCAAGAACTGGGAGAATGAGGGCGAAGTTGCTGATTATATGCGTAAAACCATTCTCAAGGAGACAAATGACCATTCTGGACTTATCTACGGCATGGGTCATGCGGTATACACTATATCTGACCCACGTGCGGTAATACTCAAGAAGAAAGCCTTCGAGCTCGCAAAGGGTAAAGACATTGAGGCGGAGTTCCGTCTTCTTGAGACTATTGAGCGCCTTACTCCTGAGGTGTTTAAGGAAATGAAGGGTAGCAGCAAAGTGATGTGTGCTAATGTTGATATGTATTCTGGACTGGTTTACAGAATGCTCGGTATCCCAGACGAGCTGTTCACCCCGCTGTTCGCTATTGCGCGTATGGCAGGCTGGGCTGCACATCGTATGGAAGAGATACTTACGGGAGGAAGAATAATACGTCCTGCATATAAGGCTATCGCAAAGGAAAAGGAATACATTAAGCTCTCAGAGCGAGTATGAATCGCTGACTTATGAAGATTATTCCAATTATTGTTACAGCCCTCTTTATGGGGGCTGCACTTACTGGTTGCACATTTGGCGCTAGTATTGATACTCTTATGGCTCCACCGAAGCTCAGTGCGGAGCAAGAGCAGATATATGATGCCCTGACGTTGGCAGAGGGGACGTCGATAAGCCTTAAGTACCCTAAATCTGGAAAATACCTCTCGGCATTCATTATCGAGGATATTGATGGTGACGGTGGCGATGAGGCTATCGTGTTCTATGAAAGAAATAATCATGCTCCCGATGAAAATGCCCTGCGTATAAATGTCCTCGATATGAAGGATGGCAAGTGGACGTCGGTTCATGATCTCGCGGCAGTAGGCAGCGAGATAGAAGAGGTAATGATATCGAAGCTAGGTTCAAATAATCGTGTGAATCTTATTGTTGGAACGAGTATTATAAACCGTTCCGAGAAGAACGTTACCATATATATGTATTCTGACGGAAGACTTCAGGAGACTAAGTTCTCACTGCCATATTCGTTCATGGACGTAAAGGATATTGACGCTGACAGCGAATATGAGCTTCTTAAGTTTACAAGAGCCTCAAACGGTGACCCTGCTCTTGCTGAGTCATTTAAGCTCGATAGAAATGGTATGTATCACAGGTCGAAGCTGGAACTTGGCGACAATATCAGCGAGTTCGACATAAGTTATGGAAAACTCCCCAATGGCAGCCTTGGAATGTACATTGACGAAGCTTCGGGAACAGGTTCTATCCGCTCGGATGTACTGTATATGAATGGCAAGACCCTTGCATCAGCTTTCGAGGACCTTGATGAAGCGGAGCGTACGGAAAGACCTGCTGGATGTAGTTCTTTCGACGTAGATTCTGACGGAAGCCTTGAAATTCCCATACAGATAACAGCTCCGGGTTATGAAACGGCAGCTGAAGGAGAACAACTCAAGCTTACCGAGTGGAAAAAACTCGATAACGGCATGAAGTTGAAAAAACGATATACCTCATATTACAGCCTTACAGACGGATATGTTTTCATTTTCCCTGAAAAATGGGTTGGAAATGTTACTGTAAAGCGTGATATTGTCAATGACGAGATAGTTTTCTGTAAATACAAGGATGGAAATATGGGACGCGAGCTTCTCAAGATATTCTGCGCAGAGGATGTTCCCTCACGCGAGGACAGGATATCGGGCGGCTATATGCTTATGCACACAAAGGGTGATTCAGCGTATCTTGCGCTTATCCCCGTATCTTCCGACAACGAGGATGACAAGCTTTCCATAACACTTGGAGAAGCTGCTGTTAAATTCAAGGTGAGAGACTGATTATATGCAGCATGATTGCTGAGAAACAATACAGATTCAAACACAAAGGAGTGATACTCTATATGAAACGTATACTTATATGTGAAGATGAGGATACTATCCGCGAATTTGTTGTCATAAACCTCAAGCGCGCAGGCTATGATGTAGTCGATGTAAACTGCGGTGAGGACGCTCTCAAGACTTTTGAGGCGGAGCATGGCAGATTCGAGGTCGTTCTGTTGGATATAATGATGCCCGGAATAGACGGCTTCACGGTATGCAAAAAAATACGTGAAAAAAGCTCTACCATTGGCATAATCATGCTTACTGCAAGAACTCAGGAAATGGATAAGGTAAGCGGTCTTATGATAGGAGCCGACGATTATATCACAAAACCATTTTCACCCTCCGAGCTTACTGCACGTGTCGATGCTATATACAGGCGTGTATGCATGAGCTCTATAAAGAATGAGAAGCAGTCCGTCATAGAGAGTGGACCTTTTGTACTCAATTTGAAGAGCCGTACAGTCACCAAAGATGGTGAGCCTATAGAGCTCACTCAGGTAGAGTATCAGATACTCGAATTCTTTATGAACAACAAGAATACCGCTCTTGACCGTGCAAGTATTCTTAACCATATCTGGGGAGAGAGCTATTACGGTGACGATAAGATAGTTGACGTAAACATAAGACGTATACGAATGAAAATAGAGGAAGAGCCTTCAAACCCCAAGTACATCATAACCATATGGGGCTACGGCTATAAATGGAATGATGTTCAGTAATGGCTAAAAAGAGTATCACCAGGCGCTGGATAGTCAATAACTTAGGCGTTGTTGTGCTTGCGCTACTTGTCATAGATATGGCAATAATTTATGCGATACAGAATTATTTCTATAACTCTGCAAAGCAGTACATCGTGTCAAAGCTCAATGCTGTTACGAGCGTGTTGAGTATGCATTCACAGGACAGCTCCTCCAATTTCTCGGCTGAAATGAGAAATATGTTGGAGACCTTCGATGAAAAGGATAAGATAGAGCTTATGGCGATAAATTCTAAGGGCAGAGTTGTTCTTACTTCCTCAGGATTTTCTCCTGATGTGTACGACCCCATGCCCGATTACGACGAAGCTCTTGAAAAGAGTGAGGGTGATCATGTTTACAAGCTCAGAG
This sequence comes from Ruminococcus sp., assembly GCA_017616055.1. Lineage (GTDB taxonomy): Bacteria > Bacillota > Clostridia > Oscillospirales > Ruminococcaceae > Ruminococcus. The sequence goes on along the minus strand of JAFZYX010000099.1, from coordinate 16,179 downwards.
GCGGAGAAAAAATACTTGCAGTATCTGTTCCGATAAGTTCCATGAGCAGTGAGTACAGCGCGGTTAGAATGGTGACATCTCTTACTGAGATAGACGAAACTATCAAGAATTATGCCCTTGCGGCATCGGTGGTATGTGTTGTGATAATCTTTATCATAATAGCAACTGGTCTGTATTTTGCTGGCTCTATTGTAAGACCGATACAACAGATAAGTGGTATCGCGCGTAAATTCGCAATGGGTGACTTTTCCACGCGTATCGACAACGACAGCGACGACGAGATAGGTGACCTATGTACTGCAATAAATAATATGGCTGACGAACTTTCTGCCACGGAGGCTATGAAGAATGAGTTTATTTCTTCGGTGTCTCATGAGCTGAGAACTCCTCTCACTGCTATAAAGGGTTGGGCTGAGACTCTAATGATAGATGGGGGAGGAAGTCCCGACACCATGAAAAAAGGCGTAGGAGTAATTGTTAATGAGACAGAGCGCCTTTCACAGATGGTAGAAGAGCTACTTGACTTCTCGCGTATGCAGAACGGTCATTTTACTCTGCAGAACGCGAATATGGATGTTCTTGCGGAACTCGGTGACGCTGTACTAATTTACAGTGATAAGGCAAGGCGCGAGGATAAAGAGATAATTTACAGTGAGCCTGAGATGCTCCCTTTCGTATTCGGCGACAAGAACCGTATACGACAGGTTTTCATAAATGTTATAGACAACGCTATAAAGTATTCCTCCGCTGGGGATACTGTTACCATAATAGCTTATGAAAATAGCGGGAATGTCATAATAAGTGTAGCTGATACGGGCTGCGGTATAAAGAAATCCGACCTTGCAAAGGTAAAGACAAAGTTCTATAAGGCAAATCATACACGCCGTGGCTCTGGAATAGGTCTTGCTGTTGCAGACGAGATAATTAGTATGCACGGTGGTACTATGGATATAACCAGCGAGGGAGAAGGAAAGGGCACTACTGTTGTAATAACTCTTCCTGCTGTTAAGCAATAGGACAGATAAAATAATTGATTCAAAAAGGTGAAAACATGGGAAAAAGCTATAATACACAAGAAAAATTCAAATCAAAGATAGGCGGTCAGGCTCTTATCGAGGGCATAATGATGTTAGGACCAACAAAGGGCGCAATGGCTTGCCGTCTTCCTGATGGTACTGTTGACCTTGAAACCTGGGATGAAAACAATGGAAAGAATGCACCTTGGTACAGAAAAGTACCGCTTGTAAGAGGATGTACAGGTTTCGTGATATCACTTGTCAAGGGCTATAAGTATATGATGAAGTCTGCGGAAAAGCAGATGCCCGAGGACGAGGAAGAAGATAAGGAAAAGAAAAAAAATAAAAAGTCCGAAGAAACGGTTACTGATAGTGCAGCTGTGAATGCAGATAATGAGCTGGCTGCCGAGGGAGAAAAGAAAAAGGGAAAGGAGAGTTCGGGTTACGATATCTTTATGTATCTCGGTATACTTTTCGGTGTAGTCATGGCAATAGGTCTCTTTGTTATGCTCCCTAAATGGATAGTGGGACTTATTCCTTCTGTAAAGGAACACCGTTTCCTGCGCTCTCTTCTTGAGGGACTTGTGAAGATAACTCTTTTCGTTGTATATATGTATCTTACCAGTCTGATGAAGGATATTCGCAGACAGTTTATGTATCATGGTGCAGAGCATAAAACTATTGCCTGTCATGAGGCTGAGCTTCCACTTACGGTGGAGAATATTCGCAAGCAAAGTCGTTTTCATAAGAGGTGTGGTACTAGTTTCATATTCATAGTACTTATAGTCAGCATATTTGTGATGTGCTTTGTTCCGTTCACCGTAACATGGCAGCGAATCGTCGCTTCTCTGGTGCTTCTGCCTCTTGTTGTGGGAATCTCCTATGAGTGCATACGCCTTGCAGGTAATAACGATAACCTTTTCACACGCATACTCTCTGCTCCCGGACTTGCTATGCAGCGAATAACTACACGCGAGCCCGACGACAGTATGATAGAGATAGCAATTGCTGCTATGACACCATGTATCCCCTCTGACAAGGAGGAGGACAAGTGGTGAGTCGAGCTGAGCTTTTTGCTCAGTGCCGCGGTCTTATTGCTCTTCGCGATGAGGAGTCCGCAGATTTTGACACAACTTGTATTTTTCAGGATATGCTCGGGGAGAAGTTCCCGATGTTCACTCCGAAAGCGCTCGTCACCGACGAGAAGGCAGCTGAGATACTCACTCTTGCAAAGCGTCGTTCAGAGGGGTATCCCCTGCAGTATCTACTGGGGCAGTGGGAGTTCTGGGGCTGTAATTTCAGGATAGGCGAGGGTGTGCTGATACCTCGTCCTGATACAGAGACCCTTGTGGAACAGGTGCTTGACATCTGTCATAAGAAAGGACTCAAAGCGCCTAAGATAGCTGATCTTTGTAGCGGCAGCGGTTGTATAGCCGTAGCTTTGAAAAAGGAAATTCCGATGGCTGATGTTTACGCTGTGGAACTTTCAGAAAAAGCTCTTTATTACCTTAGACAGAATACTGTGCTCAACGGTTGCAGTGATATAAAGATAATTAGCGGAGATGTGCTGAAAAGAGAGACAGCTCGCCAGATAGCGGAGCTTGATATACTAGTAAGCAATCCCCCTTATCTTACGGCGCAAGATATGAGTGAACTCATGACTGAAGTCAGGCATGAGCCTGAGTCTGCACTTTTTGGCGGCGAGGACGGTTTGGATTTCTACCGAGTCATTACAGAGGTTTGGAAAAGTTCTGTAAAAGATGATGGATATATCGTCTATGAGTTCGGTCTTGAACAGCATGACGCAGTAAAGGCGATACTCGAAAGAAACGGTTTCAGAGATGTTGAGTTGAAACGTGACGGTGCTGGTATAATAAGGACTGCGGCGGCGGTGAAGCGTTGAATTCACTTTTATGTTTTAACGATAAAAAGAAAGGATAGGCTATGAAGATTGCTGTATTCTCAGATGTTCACGGAAATCTTAAAGCATTGAAGGCTGTGCTCGGACAGATAAAAGATAAAAATGCAGATCTGACGATTTTTTTGGGAGATATTTTTCAGCGTGGAAACGAAGAATTTGAATGCCTTGAGCTTCTGAAAGGTAGCGGTATAGTCTGTTTAAAAGGAAACTGTGAGCTTTATGCGGAATACGGAGTCGATGTTGATCCTGATGTTGAACATCTTAGAGAATATTACGACGGAATAAGGAAAAAGCTTACAGCTGAACAAAATGAGTTCATCAGGCAGATGCCGCTGTTATATGAAAAAGAAATATATGGGCATAAAATGCATTTCTCGCATTTTTTGTTCTTGGATATTAATTTGCCATATCCGTTTTTGTCGCTGTCAAGCTTAAAAAGCGGTGTGTTTGACGAGGCTTGCAAAAGTGAATATGTAAAGAAATATGACCTTGCCGTTGTAGGCCATTGTCATCAGAATTTCGTAAAAGAAAATGTAATTTCTGTTTCGGCTTCTGGCTTGGAAGGCGCTTCATTTCTTTTGATAGAAGTGAATGAGGATGCTGTCAGTTTTGAACATATAAGCATTGACTGAACAGATATTGTATATTAACATTGATAGACAGATTTTCAGAAAATTTAAAGCTTAATATATTATAATATAGTACGGAGGAAATACCAATGGCAAAGAAAGAACTTGCTAAAAAGCCGACAGTTGTAAGAGTTACTGCTGTAGATGACAAGAAAGCTGCTCTCGACGGTGCTCTCAAACAGATAGAAAAAAAGTACGGCGCAGGCGCTGTAATGCGTCTAGGACAGACTAAAACTCTGAATGTTGATGCAATCCCTACAGGCTCTATGACACTTGATATGGCATTGGGCATAGGCGGTGTTCCGAGAGGACGTATTGTTGAGATATATGGTCCAGAGAGCTCGGGTAAGACTACAGTTGCGCTTTCTATAGTTGCACAGGCTCAGAAGGCAGGCGGAGAAGCTGCATTTATCGATGTTGAGCATGCTCTCGATCCGGTTTATGCACAGGCTCTCGGTGTAAATATTGATAATCTTCTCGTTTCACAGCCTGACAGTGGTGAACAGGCTCTTGAGATTGCAGAGGCTCTTATCCGTTCTGGCGCTATTGACGTTATCGTACTTGACTCTATTGCTGCTATGACTACTCGTGCTGAGATTGACGGTGAAATGGGCGATCTTCATGTAGGACAACTCGCTAGGCTTATGTCACAGGCTATGAGAAAGCTTACAGCTGCTATCTCAAAGTCAAACTGCGTTGCTATATTCATCAATCAGATACGAGAAAAGATAGGCGTTATGTATGGAAATCCTGAAACTACTCCTGGCGGACGTGCTCTCAAGTTCTATGCGTCGGTGCGTATTGACGTAAGAAAGGGAGAGGTAATTAAATCGGGTACAGATATTATCGGTGCGACTACAAAGTGTAAAATAGTTAAGAACAAAGTTGCTCCGCCATTCAAGGAGTGTCAGTTCGATCTTATGTATGGCAGCGGTATCTCCCGTACAGGAGAAGTCCTCGATCTTGCCGTTGATCTTGATATCATTAAAAAGGGTGGCTCTTGGTTCAGCTACAACGATCAGAAGCTTGGACAGGGACGAGATAATGTCAAGGAGCTTCTCCAGAATGACGAAAAGCTCATGAAGGAGATAGAAGAGCAGATACTTGCACATAAAGATGAGCTTGCAAATGCTGCTCCGAAAAAGGGAAAGCCTGCAGAAAAGGTTGTACCTGAGGTTGATAACGGTGTTAGGGAGAGCGGTACTTCTGAGGAGGACGTTCTCGCAAGCTTTGATGATAATTTTGAGGAGTTTACTCCTGCTGAAGAATAATGAAGATAACTTCTGTCAAGCGTTATAAGGGCTCAACCTATGAGACAGAACTTGATGATGGGCGAAAGCTCTATCTCCATGCAGACATTATTGCGGATTTTGATATAAAGGCTGGCATGGAGACTGACCGCGATACTCTGCGAAAAATAGTATACGCTTCCAATTTTCGCAGAGCCTATCAGAGAGCGCTTTATCTGCTGGATTACAGGGATTATACCTACTCGGAAATGTTTGAAAAGCTTATAGGTAATTATAAGAGTGAACCGCTTTGCACGGCGGTCATGAAAAGGCTTGTGGAGCACGGTTTTATAGACGATGTGAGGTATGCGGAGCGTATGGCGCGTAAACTTGTGGAAGTTAAGCGATTCGGCTATCGTCGCTGCAAAAGAGAGCTAATGCAAAAGGGCTTGAGTGAGGTCTTAGTTGTGGACGCACTTGATGTTTACAGTGATACATTTGGTGAGAACCTTAGTGAACTACTTAAAGTAAAGTATTCTCGTTATCTTACAGACTGTGAAGACAGAAAAACAATAGAAAAGGTCAAAAGTGCACTTGTGCGGTATGGTTACGACTTTACGGAGATAAACAGAGCCGTTAAGGAGTATTTTGAGTGTGCAGATTACCTTGAGGAGGAAAACTAATATGGCGATCAAGGTGGGCATGGTGTCCCTTGGCTGCTCGAAAAATCTTGTTGATTCTGAGCGTATGCTTTACAAGCTCAGAAAGCATGGCTACAAGCTAGTCACAGAGCCTGGTCTTGCAGACGTTGCAGTAGTCAATACATGCGGCTTTATTAAGGCTGCTAAGGAAGAAGCGATTGAAACTATCCTCGAGTTGGGAAAACTCAAGGAGGAGGGCAGCCTCAAAAAGATAATAATCACAGGCTGTCTTGTGGAAAGATATAAAGAGGAGGCTGCGGAGCAGTTTCCGGAAGCCGATGCGGTCATAGGCATAGGTGATACCAAGGATATAGTCGATATACTCGACCATGTTCTTGCTGACGAGCGTGTAGTGCGGTTTGCACCAAAGCTTGACGCAGAGCTCTGCGGTGAAAGAGTTTTGTCAACTCTGCCTTTTTTCACTTATCTGAAAATTGCGGAGGGTTGTTCGAATTGCTGTACTTACTGTGCTATCCCAATGATAAGAGGTAAATTCAGAAGCGTCCCTATGGAAAAGCTAATTGAAGAGGCGAAATTCCTTGCGGAAAACGGTGTTACTGAGCTTGTTGTAATCGCGCAGGATACTGCTCTATATGGAAAAGACATCTATGGCGAACCGAAGCTTGCAGAACTTCTCACAGAGCTTTGTAAAATAGACGGACTTCGCTGGATACGTACACTTTACTGCTATCCTGAACGCATAACCGATGAGCTTCTTGAAGTTATTGCTCGTGAAGATAAGTTGGTTAAGTACCTTGAGATACCTATACAGCATTGTAACGGTGATATCCTTTCGCGTATGAATCGCTGGGGCGACGCAGAAAAGTTAGAAGCGTTGTTTGAGCATATACGTGCAAAGGTTCCGAATATAATACTCAGGACCACTCTTATTACAGGCTTCCCCGGGGAGACAGAGGAGCAGTTTGAGGAACTTGCCGAGTTTGTGAAGAGAGTCCGCTTTGATAGACTTGGATGTTTTGCATATTCCCGTGAGGAAGGCACAAAGGCATTTGACTTCCCTGATCAAATTGACGAGGAGACTGCTGCTCATCGAGCTGATATAATCATGGAGCAGCAAATGCTTATAAGCTGTGAAAACAACGAAAAGCTCATGGATGCTGAGCTTGAAGCGGTTGTTGAGGGCTTTGACAAGTTCGGTGAGTGCTGGTTCGGCAGAACGCAGCTTGATGCTCCCGATATAGATGGAAAGGTATTCTTTACTTCCGAAAAGCCCCTTGCAATCGGAGATCATGTTAAAATCAGGATTACCGATACACTTGATTACGATCTTATAGGAGAGGTGATTAACCAATGAACCTGCCAAATAAGCTGACTCTTATGAGAGTTTTTCTTATTCCGTTTTTCCTTTTGTTCATGTATTTAAACTTACCATTTCATTTTGCAGTAGCGCTGGTCATTTTCGGAATTGCTTCTATAACAGATGCTCTTGACGGAAAGATTGCGAGGTCGAGAAATCTTGTGACCAATTTCGGTAAATTTCTTGACCCTTTGGCAGATAAGGTTCTTGTTATTGCTGCCCTTGCGGTTTTTGTGGAGTTCAAAGAGGTCAATATGAGTGCTATACCGTTCATAATCATTACCGCTAGAGAATTTATGGTATCAGGGCTGAGACTTCTTGCTGCAAACAGCGGTATAGTCGTTGCTGCTGGAATATGGGGCAAGCTCAAAACTGCCTTTACCATGGCAGCTATCGTTGCTATACTCTTCTGGCTCAGTCTTTGCTTCGATTTCGGTATAAATTTCCCAGAGGCGTTCAGAAACGCTGTTGATAATGTACTTATTCCCGTGCTTATATGGATTTCCACAATTCTTACAATTATTTCGGGAGTTATTTATCTTAAAGGTTACTGGAACCTGATTGATTCGGACAAGTAAGCATTGGTCTCTTTGAAAGGAGAATAAAATGAAACACTGTGCAGGTCAGGTAAAATACCTAGCAGCAATAAAGGAATTATCAGAAAAAGAAGAATGCGTACGTTGCGTCAGCATATCCCGTCATCTGGGTGTTTCAAGACCCAGTGTCAGCAAAATGCTCAGATGTCTTGCAAACTGTGGAATGGTCTATGAGGACTTCTGCAATAGCGTGGTGCTTACTCCCGAGGGTGAAGAGACTGTAGAAAGGTTATTTTCTTCGTTTGACGAAGTATATACATTTTTTCATAGATTTCTGAAGCTGCCTCGTGAAGAAGCTCATGAGCAGGCGATAAAGTTCATTACGGAGTTCCCTCAGGATACCAGTGAGCGTGTGAAAGCGCTCATCAAACGCACTCTTAGCAAGAAGAAAGAAGATCAGTAATTAGTGATTGGTTGAGAGGTTTTCATCCAATTTTGTTGACTATAAAAAGAAACCTTTTAGGAAAATAACTGCCGCCATTGTGAAATGTCCACAATGGCGGCAGTTTTGATTTATGCAGTTGTTCTGAAAAAAATTACATTAGCTCGCAGATAAGGTTTGAAAACTCAACAGGATTTTCTATGCTCAAGCCTTCGATTAAAAGAGCCTGATCGTAGAGGAGCTGTGCGTACTTGCCAAGCTTTTCTTTGTTGCCGCTCTCGCTGAGAGTTTTTAGTTTTTCGAAAATAGAGTGGTCAGGGTTGAGTTCCAGTACGCGTTGTGCGTGAACTTTCTGATCGGTTGGCATGGAGTTAAGGACTTTTTCCATTTCAAGGGATATTTCGCCTTCGCTGGTGAGGCATACTGGGTGTGATTTTAGCCTCTGCGAGATAGCAACCTTTGTTACCTTGCCGTTCAAAGCTTCCTGGAGTTCCTTGAGAAGGTCAGCACTTTCTTCTTCTTTGGCCTTGATTTCTTCCTTTTTCTCTGGCGAATCAAGTCCGAGATCGTCAGCAGATACGGATTTAAACTCTTTTTCCTTGTACTTCATCAGGGACTTTATTGCAAATTCGTCTATGTTATCAGTGAGGTAAAGTATCTCGAAGCCGTTGTCCTTTACCAGCTCTGTCTGTGGCAGCTGCTCGATACGAGCTGCGCTTTCGCCTGTTGCGTAATAGATATACTTCTGATCCTCGCGCATACCTGTTACGTACTCATCAAGGGTTATTAGTTTCTGCTCGTTTGAAGAGGTGAACAAGAGAAGATCCTGGAGCTTTTCCTTGTTCATGCCGAAGTCACTGTAGATACCGTATTTCAACTGCAAGCCGAAGGCCTTCCAGAATTCTTCGTACTTCTCACGCTCGTTTTTGAGCATCTTTTTAAGCTCGTTGCTGACCGTTTTTTCAATGCTCTTTGCGATAGCTTTCAGCTGTCTATCATGCTGAAGCATCTCACGAGAGATATTGAGCGAAAGATCCTCGCTGTCAACAAGTCCCTTTACAAAGCTGAAATAGTCAGGGAGAAGGTCAGCACACTTGTCCATGATAAGAACGCCATTTGAGTAGAGCTGCAAGCCTTTTTCGTACTCCTTTGAGTAGTAGTCAAAGGGAGCCTTGGACGGTATATAAAGCAATGCGTTGTATGCAGGCATTTCATTGCTTATATGAGAGTATTTCAGAGGAGCGTTGTAATCATAGAACTTTTCTGTGTAGAAATGCTTGTAATCCTCCTCTTTGAGCTCGTTTTTATTCTTTTTCCAGAGTGGAGTCATGCTGTTGAGAGTTTCTACCTCGATGTAGTCCTCATACTCAACAGGGAAGTTCTTCTCCTTTTCCTCCTCTGTTTGTTCTTTAGGGCGGCTATGAGATACTTCCATCTTGATAGGGAAGCGGATATAGTCAGAATACTTGGAAATGAGGGACTTTATTCTGTACTGGTCGAGGAATTCTCCGTAGTTTTCGTCCTCAGTATCGTCGAGCATTTCAAGTATTATTTCAGTACCGGCATTCTTTTTGTCGGCTTCAGTTATGGTGTAGCCGTCTACGCCCTCTGACTCCCATTGATAAGCCTTGTCGCTACCATATGCCTTGGATATTACGGTTACTTTTTTGGCTACCATGAAAGCTGAGTAGAAGCCAACTCCGAATTGTCCTATTATCTGATTATCTTCTTCAAGCTTGTTCTCGTTTTTAAATTTGAACGAGCCACTGTTTGCGATGGTACCGAGGTTGTTTTCGAGTTCTTCCTCTGTCATGCCGATACCGTTATCAGTTATTTTAAGTGTACGGCTGTCCTTATCGGCAGATATCCATATTGCGAAGTCGTCTTTATTGAGACCGACCTTATCGTCGGTAAGTGATTTGAAATACAGCTTATCTATAGCATCGCTTGCGTTGGAGATAAGCTCACGGAGAAAGATCTCCTTATGAGTGTAGATCGAGTGGATCATCATATCCAGCAGTCTTTTGGATTCTGATTTGAACTGTTTGGTTTCCATTAAAAACATCTCCATAGTGAAATTAGCACTCTATCTCATAGAGTGCTAAAACAAGTATATAACTTTTAAGGGGGAAAAGTCAAGGGAAAGAAGAAATGTTTACAGTTTGCTCATATTTGATAATAGACATTCTGTCTTGACAAAGTCCTTACCTTTAGTATATAATAGTTTAAGAACAAATCACTGAATAAATAAACGGCGTAGCAGTCAGAGTAGCTTTTTTGCGGACTTTCAGAGAGTGTGCGGTTGGTGTGAGCACATGGAAGAGAAAAGTGAAGTGCGGCTGTCAGCTTTGGCATGGAAGCGTGTTTGCGTGTGTATATGCCGACGTTTCGTCCGCGTTAAGGATATGATGAGTAAAAAACGGAGTGGAAACGTGCAATTGCGCCTCCGAGGGTTATGCCTCGGGGGTTTTTATTATTTTAGGAGGACATACTATGAATATAATAAAGTATCCCTCGGATGAAACGGTTAATGAAGCCATAAGGAACGATTCTAGATTCCTTGCAGCAGTAAGTCTCGACGGAACTATTGCTTATGTGGGCACAGCTGATGATGCAGGTGACCATATAGCACTCCTTGAAAGTTTCGGTGAGGAAAACCCTACTGTTTTTTTCAGGCTTAGCTTCGATAGTCTTACGGCCGACTGGACGTTCTCATGCCCGCGTAGTTATAAGGGCATTGCCGAAGAAAAAGAACGTATGGGCGCTTATTACCGTGACGGACTTCGCATTCTTCCTGAATTTTTGGTGATGTTCGGATACTTCTCAAAATTGAAGATAAAGAATCCGCCACCGGAAATATGGGAATTTTAGCCATTATCCGTTAGCAAGCGGATAAGTCATTTTGCAGGGAACGTTACCAGCAGCGTTTTGAAAATAGGTATTTGGAGGAAGAAAAATGCAGTTATACAATTCATTATCTCATAAAAAAGAGGATTTTGTGCCTCATGTTGAAGGAAAAGTCAATATGTACACTTGTGGTCCAACTGTGTACCACTACGCGCATATAGGAAACCTCAGAAGTTATATCATGGAGGACGTTCTCGAAAAGTACCTGCGTTTTACAGGTTACGACGTGAACCGAGTTATGAATATTACCGACGTTGGTCATCTTACCAGCGATGGCGACACAGGTGACGATAAAATGCTCAAGGGTGCAAAGCGCGAGCATAAGACCGTCATGGAAATAGCTAAGTTTTACACTGACGCTTTCTTTGACGACTGCAAAAAACTCAATATAAAAACTCCTGATGTGGTCGTTCCTGCGACTACATATATTGACGAGTTCATCCGTGTTATCAGCACTCTTATGGAAAAAGGATACGCTTACGAGGCAGGCGGAAACATTTACTTTGACACCTCGAAACTTGAAAAATACTACGTTTTCAATGATTTTAACGAGGAAGATCTTGCTGTGGGTGTTCGTGAAGGCGTTGAAGCTGACGAAAACAAGAGAAACAAGGCTGATTTTGTTCTTTGGTTCACTAAGTCAAAGTTTGACGACCAGGAACTTAAATGGGACAGTCCCTGGGGTGTGGGTTACCCCGGTTGGCATATCGAGTGCTCTTGCATAAGTATGAAAAACAATGGTGAATACCTTGATATTCACTGCGGCGGTATAGATAACGCTTTCCCTCACCATACTAATGAAATAGCACAGTCGGAGGCTTATCTCGGACATAAATGGTGTAATTACTGGTTCCATGTTCTTCACCTAAATACAAACAGTGGTAAAATGAGTAAGAGTAAGGGAGAGTTTCTAACTGTATCACTCCTTGAAGAAAAGGGCTATAAGCCTGTGGTATACCGTTTCTTCTGCTTACAGTCACACTACAGAAAGTCCCTTGTATTCTCATGGGAGAACCTTGATAATGCGGTAGTTGCTTATAACAAATTAATAGAGAAGATAGCTCCCCTTACAAAGGAGCAGGTTGGTGAGATTGATAAGACTGAATATGAACGCCTTATGGAAGCTTTCAATGAAGCTCTTGGTAACGATATAAATACCGCTATGGGTATAACTGTTATTTATGACGTTCTTAAATCCAAATCAAATGCGGCTACAAAGCTGGCTCTCATAAGTGAATTTGATAAAGTTATGGGGCTTGATCTTATCGCAAATGCCAAGGAGCTTGCAGAAAATTCGGGAAATACCTCTGCTGATATCCCTGCCGAGGTAATGGAACTTGTTGAACAGCGTAAGGCTGCACGTAAAGACAAGAATTTCGCACTTGCTGATGAGATCCGCGATAAGATAGCTGCTCTCGGTTATGAGGTCAAGGAGACAAGACAGGGTACGGAGATAAATAAACTCAATTAATGATTTTTAAGGGAACGCCTTTATCGGCGTCCTTTAAAACGGAACGGAGAATATCCAATGGCACGACTTTATCCTCTTTTTAGTTCCAGCAAAGGAAATTCCACCTTTATCGGTACTGAAAAGGGCGGCATACTTATAGATTGCGGAGTGAGCTTCAAGCGGCTTTCCGATGCTCTTGAAACCAACAATATACCATTGAGTGCAGTGCAGGGCGTGTTTATCACTCACGAGCATTCCGACCATGTTTCAGGGCTTGCTATGTTGACTAAAAAGACTGGTATACCAGTTTATGGGCAGAAACGCACCCTGCAAAGGCTTTGCGATGAAAACAAGATAGCGGCCAGCTCACATGTTATCGATATAACTGGAAAGACCATTAGTTGCGGAGGAAGCGAGTTGAGTTGCTTCAATACGCCTCATGATACAATTCAGAGTTGCGGCTACAGGGTACATACTTCAGACGATAAGTATTGTGCGGTCTGCACTGACTTGGGGCACGTTACTTCGGAGGTCAACGAAGCTCTTACAGGCTGTCGAATGGTACTGATAGAGGCTAATTACGATGACTATATGCTCAGAACAGGCCCTTATCCGTTATATCTGAAAGAGCGTATACTCTCTCAGAATGGGCATCTTTCAAACGATGACTGTGCGGTACAGGTCGGGAAGCTTATAGAGTGCGGAACCACCCATATACTTCTCGGGCATTTAAGTCAGGATAATAACCATCCGAGGATAGCGGACGAAGCTGTACAGCGTGGACTTGCATGCTTTACTAGAGGAAAGGACTATCTTATGGGAGTTGCTCCCGTAGAGACCACAGGGGGAGCGGTGATCTTCTGATGAATATAAATCTCATAGTCATAGGCAAGCTGAAAGAGGAGTACCTTCGCAGTGCCTGTGCTGAATATATCAAGCGCCTGAGCAGATACTGCACATTTGAACTCCATGAGCTGGAAGAGTGCAGGCTAAGTGATGATCCCTCGGAAAAGGAGATAGCTTCGGCGCTGAAAAAGGAAGCCGAGCAGATAAAGAAGTTCACAAAGGGAATGATAGTTCCAATGTGTATAGAGGGAAAACAGCTCACAAGCCCTGAACTCTCAGAGAAGATAATGTCGGCAGGAGTAAACGGACAGAGTACGGTGACCTTCATTATCGGCAGCTCATTTGGACTTGATCCTGAAATAAAGGCTATGGGAGCGTTGAAGCTCTCAATGTCGAAAATGACCTTTCCGCATCAGCTTGCAAGGGTCATGATTCTTGAGCAGATATACCGTGCTTTTCAAATAGCTGAAGGTGGCAAATATCATAAGTGATGAAAACGGACTGTTTTAGTCCGTTTTTTTGCTACAATGGGCGATAATAAGATATTTGCGTTTATTAAAACTTGACAGCAAATTCCGCTTGTGATATAATTAAAAGATACTATGGAATTTTATGCGTTGTTGACGGTAAATACCGTTTATCAGCGCTTTAAGGAGCGTTAAATGAGTACGATAAAAGAGCTGTATGCATATAGGCAAATGATATTCAGCCTAGTGAAAAAGGATCTGCGCGGCCGCTACAAGGGCTCGGTGCTTGGTTTCATGTGGACGTTCATTAACCCTCTTTTACAGCTGATAGTCTATTCGATAGTTTTCGGACATTTTTTAACAGCTGTAAATGAAACTGTGGAAAATTATTCCCTGCATCTGTTCGTGGCGCTGATACCGTGGATATTTTTCTCCTCGTCCATTACAATAGGAGCTGCTTCCATTGTGGCGCAGAAGGAACTAATAAAGAAGATATACTTTCCGAGAATGGTCATCCCCATATCCTATGTGACAAGCTGCTTTGTGAATATGTTGCTGTGCTTCATAGTCATATTCGCGGTCATATTTGTGATGGGGGTAGGCGTGAACTTCCTAGCGGTGCTGACACTGCCTATTATAATGATAGTGGAATATATATTTGCATTGGGAATGTCACTGCTAACTTCAGCAATAACCGTTTATTTCAGAGATCTGGAGCATATACTCAGTATCGTGGCTATGGCGTGGATGTATCTTACTCCCGTAGTGTATTCGAAGTCAGTGGTACCTGAGAAATATCGCACACTTTTTAATCTTAACCCCATGACCCATATAATCGACTGTTACAGAACAGTTCTCTACTATAAGCAAGTACCGGATCTTTCCAATCTTTTGATGGCAGCAGGTCTGGGAGTATTTTTCCTTATATTCGGTACACTGGTATTCAATAAGCTTCAGAAGCATTTTGCGGAGGAACTTTAATGGCAGATAATGAAATTGCAATAGAAGTCAAGGATGTGGCCAAAAGCTTCAAAGTCTACTTTGATAAAGGGTCACAGCTGAAAGAAAGGCTTCTTTTCTTCAAAAGAAACAAATATGAGGAACGCAGGGTGCTCAAAGGTATCAGCTTTACCGTTAAAAGGGGTGAGGCTATTGGCCTAATCGGAAGGAATGGCTGCGGAAAGAGTACTACCCTGAAGCTTCTAACGAGGATAATGTATCCGGATTCAGGAAAAATAACTATGAATGGTAGAGTTTCCAGCCTTATTGAGCTGGGAGCAGGATTTCACCCCGATATGAGCGGCAGGGAGAATATCTATACCAACGCTTCTATATTCGGACTTACCAAAAAGGAAATAGATGCAAGATTGCAGGATATCATTGACTTTTCGGAGTTGGAGCAGTTCATTGATAACCCTGTTCGTACCTATTCTTCAGGAATGTATATGCGACTTGCGTTCTCGGTTGCCATAAATGTTGATGCAGATATACTTCTTATCGACGAGATACTTGCTGTAGGCGATGCCAATTTCCAGGCGAAATGTTTTGCAAAGCTTAAGGAGATAAAGTCACATGGAACGACTATAGTTATCGTTTCACACTCTCTTGGTCAGATAGAGCAGATATGTGACCGTTCCATATGGATTCTGGACGGCCTTATCCGCGCGGATGGTGATCCAAAGGAAGTAGACCTTGAATACCTTGACTTTATGGGAAATGAAATGCAGAAGAGCATGAACACGGGAAATTTAACAGGTGCCTGCGAGACTGAGCGTCACGGAAACGGAAATGCACGTATTGAAAAGGTCAGAGCTTTTAATTCTGATGGCGAAGAGCAGTCTGTTTTCCGCACGGGAGAGAAGATAGTATTTAAAATAGACTATAGTGTAAGGGAAAAGGTCTTTGATGCGGTATTTGGTCTTGGTGTATTCAACAGCAATGGCGTTTCATGCTATGGTACGAATACAAGGATAGATCGCTTTAAGCTCTTCAATATCGAAGAAGATGGCACTTTAGAGATAGTTCTTGAGGAAGTACCTCTCCTGCCAGATTTGTATTCACTTGACTTTACCATAGAGTACGGCGATGGTATCCCAGTGGACTACTGTCGTCATATATTCAAGATAGAAATCATCTCAGGTATTGGAGATATCGGAGTTGCAAGGATAAAACACAGCTTTTTGCTTGACGAAAATATAGAAAAGAAAGATGAAAAGTGATCGAAAGGATAAAAAATGGACAATAGCATTAATATTGAACAGATAATGGCTGATATTAAGAGAGAAATCAAGGAAAAGGGACTTACCGCGGATATGCTCAGCTTCGAGGATATCCCGTATAAAAAGACCTCACAGAGCGCTTCGCCTGCAGAGGCTCTTGATTTTGTGACCACAAATTATTATGTGGAGCCCTTTAGGGAGTTCAAGGGAAGTCGCCTGAAGGTCTTCTTCAAGAAAATCGTACGAAAAATTGTGAAATGCTATGTGGAACCTATCGTTATGGATCAGAATGACTTCAACGCAAATTCGGCCATAGTTCTTAAAGCTGTTTCTGAGTACAAGTCCGAAGATATAAGTAGCAGAGTAGAAGTTCTTGAAGTAATGAACAAGGATCTTCTTAAACGTCTGGAAAATCTGGAACGTGAAAACGCGGAGCTTCACAGAATTATCTCAAGGGAGAAATCATAATGCGTGTAGTTCAGCTTCTGCCCACTCTTT
>JAFZYX010000098.1 GCA_017616055.1 Ruminococcus sp. | reverse complement strand
CTGTTACAGCGATTTTCACACATTCACGTTAGGTTTGTATATGGCTATATTATAAGGTTTATATTGATTTTATATTATCAATATGATATAATACTTTTGAACATTTGCATTTTATGTCTTTTTCAAAACATTAAATTAAAAAGGAGAGTTAAAGTGATACTTTTAACAGCTCAGAACATATCAAAGACTTATATGGAGAGGAAAGTACTTGACGATATTTCATTTTTCCTCAACGAGGGAGACAAAATAGGGATTATCGGTATAAATGGCACGGGAAAGTCAACTCTACTTAGAATACTTGCTGGAGAAGAGGAGCCTGATGACGGCGAGGTAATACGTACCAATGGTATAAGAATATCTTATTTGCCGCAAATACCTGAGTTCGATGATCATGGAAGTGTTCTTGGTCAGGTTCTCGCTCATCTGCCTGCCGACCTTATGCAATCAAAGGAATATGAGGCAAAATCCATACTGGATAAGTTAGGACTTTCTGATTATGACAGGGATATAAGTACTCTTTCGGGCGGAGAAAAAAGGCGTGCAGGTATAGCAGCGGCTCTTATTCAGCCCAGTGATGTTCTTCTCCTTGATGAGCCTACAAACCATATTGACAATGAGACTGCACAACTTCTCGAGGATTTACTTCTGCGCTATCGCGGGGCTATTGTAATGGTTACCCACGACAGATACTTCCTTAACAAAATTTGCGGAAAGATAGCGGAGGTCGAAAAAGGTAAGGTATACACATGCGACGGAAATTATAGCGAATATCTGCTGAGAAAAGCACAGCGCGAAGCCGATGAAGCGGCTGCTGAACGAAAGAACAAGTCACTTTATCGCCGTGAACTGGAGTGGATAAGCAGAGGTGCCCGTGCGAGAGGAACTAAATCAAAGGACAGAATAGAGCGCTTTGAAGCACTCAAGAACAGAGACATTCCAGTTGAAGCAGAAAAGCTAAAATTACAATCCGTTTCATCGAGATTGGGAAAGAAGACAATAGAAATAGAAGATATCAGTAAATCCATAGACGGAAAATCTCTTATTATCGACTTTTCTTACATAATCTCCCGTGATGCAAGAATAGGTATAGTTGGTAGAAATGGTGCAGGAAAGAGTACATTTTTGAAAATGCTCATAGGGCAGATACAACCTGACAAGGGAAGGATAGTTCTCGGTGATACGGTTAATATCGGATATTTTTCGCAGGAATGCGAGACTATGGATCCGACAGTCCGAGTTATTGAATATATCCGCGAGACTGCCGATCGTGTGCAGACTCCAGACGGCGTTGTAACGGCTTCACAAATGTTGGAGCGTTTTCTCTTTACGTCGGAGCTACAGTGGAATAGAATTGAAAAGCTCTCGGGCGGTGAGAGAAAAAGACTGTATTTGCTGAAAATTCTTATGACAGCGCCAAATATACTTCTCCTTGACGAGCCTACGAACGATCTTGATATAGCAACTCTTACTATTCTTGAGGACTATCTTGAAAATTTCAACGGAGCAGTTATAGCTGTCTCCCACGATAGGTATTTTCTCGATAAAATGGCGGATGAGGTATTTGAATTCAGAGATGGTCAGTGCACGAGATATAATGGAAATTATACGGATTACGCCGAAAAAGCTCTTGTGGGGAGTTCGGCTGACGAGAATAAGTCCAAAAAGAAGAGCGAAAAGAAAGAACGTGTATACACAGGTAAGACAAAGCTTAGATTTTCGTTCAAGGAGCAACGTGAATATGACACTATTGATGATGATATCGAAAAGCTTGAACAGGATATTGTTGACACTGAAAAAGAAATAGCCTCAAACACTTCCGATTATGTGAAATTGCAGGAGCTTTCGGACAGAAAAGAGCTTCTTGAACAGGAACTTTCGGAAAAAATGGAACGCTGGGTATATCTAAACGACCTTGCGGAGCGAATTGCGAAAGGCGAAATGATATAAATATAAAGCGCTGATATTGTATTGTTAAACAATGTCAGCGCTTTATTTTTTTAAGTGTTTACCATATGGTCATTTCAGCCGTTATAGAAGGCGTATGTAAAGATAAAAACGGACAGATAATATATATCCATGAAAAGATCAACATTATGATCATCCGTTTATTATTTTTTCTCTGTTGAAGAGTTTGCCAATCAGGAGTACTCCGAGGCCTGCAACTATAATGTTTACAACGACTGTAATTAGTACAGATATGCCAGTATACTGCACTTTTACAACATCCTGGAGAGTCTTTACGGAGTTCCATACCGGTATCAGATAATTCGTTGTGCCGAGGTTGTCTATTTTCTGAGAGAAGTTCTCGCTGGAACTGAGAAGAGATGGTATCATGATAGCAAGCAGAAGAATTGGAGAAAGAAGAGTTGCTTGCTTTACGTCCTTAGCGATAGTTGAGAATATCAAAAGGACTGCAACGAGAACGAACGCCCCCGTAACTACTGCTCCGAAAAGCATAATATATTCAGTAATACTGTATGTCACGCCATCTGAGGTTTCCATAGCTTTTGCAAGTTGCGGCAGAGACACAGCCATACCGATACAAGCCGAGCAACTAGCAATAATAGCAACAACAAGTATTGAAAGTGATTTTCCTGCAGCAATGCTTTCACGTTTAACAGGAGTTACAAGCAGAGTGTTTAGGAACCCTTTTTCTTTGTCGCCTGCGATAGAATTGGCTGCAAGATTCATACATACCATGTATACAGCCATGAATATCATAAGCGGAATAATACCGCCGAGGAAATTCTTAACGATCGAAGATGTATCAAAGAGGTTGTATTGTTTGTCTGCAGACTCGTTGAATGTGAAAATACGTGGTTGCATTGTGGTAAACATGACTGTTGTCTTTGAGAAAAGCTCCATCGAATTGTTTTTTTCACCATTATAATAGATATCAATGTTTGAAAGCTCAGCAGAACCTGGATCAGACATTTTGAAATCCTCGGGAAATACCATAAGAAGATCTGTCTCTTTGTCTGTAACCTGTTTCTTGTACTTTTCAATATCACTGTCAGGTGCAGGCATTATTTTGAGTTCTGCAAGAACATCACTGAATTCTTCGGGAGCATTGATACTGTAGGCAACAACAGGTTTTTCGAGCTGTTCTTCCGTTTCTTTTTGAGAGTTGATAGTCGAAGTCATAAGCATAGCATAGCCGAAAACGATAAGGAATGGCAGCAAAAACATCTGTATTATAACAGCTTTATCGCTGAAAAATGCCTTTAGTTCTTTCTTTGCAACTGTAATAATATCTCTCATAGTCACTTCTCTCCTTTATTGCTCATGTGTTCTGTGTAGATATCGTAGAATGCATCTTCGAGAGGTCGTCCCTGCATAAGGTTTTCGAGGGTATCATCCACAACTATCTTACCGTCCATTATCATAGCTGCACGGTCACAGACTTTTTCAACTAGGTCGAAGAGATGAGTTGAAATAATAACGCATTTTTCTGCTTTTTTCATATTTAGTATGAATTCGCGGACCTCGCGGGCGGCAATAATATCGAGACCATTTGTCGGCTCATCAAAAATAACGAACTTAGGGTCATGGATTACCGAATTTACCAGTGAGACCTTCTGTCTCTGGCCCTGTGAGAGCTTAGCTATCATGGTATCCGCAAACTTGTCAATGCCGAATTCCTCAAAAAGAGCCTTTTTACGCTTTTGCGCTTCATCTTTCGGAACATGGTAAAGATCAGCGAAAAAGTCAAACATTATACTTGGCGTTGATTTCATATCGGGTTTGAGGTCTGTAGTGAGAAAAGCGAGCTTTGAGCGTATTTCCATCGGAGATTTAACAGCGCTTACTTCATTATAAAGAGCGTCACCGCTGTCAGGTCTGATGAGAGTAGCAAGCATACGCATAGTAGTGGTTTTGCCTGCACCGTTAGGACCAATAAGACCGAATACTTCACCTGATTTTGCTGTAAAACTTATGCCGTCAACAGCGATTTTTTTCTTTTCTTTTATTCCTAGTGATTTTCGTTGCTTTTCGCTTATTGCGAATGTTTTTACGAGTTTTTCTGCTTTCAGAATTTCCATAGTATCCTCCTCATATCATTTCATTATGCTGGTCATAGCACATTGTTAATTATATCACAAATTGTATATAAGGTCAATACTTATGTATGATTGATAGTTACTATTCTCACAAAAACTATTACCAAAAAATTCTTTCAAAAAAATATCAGTATTTTTTGAGAGTTTTCTTAATTCCATTCGTCTAATATATGTGAGCATATTCCATATCTGGATAGCAATCAAGGAGTTGACAAACGATATACAAAATGTTATAATTATTTTGTATGTTTTTTTATCGGAAATTCTATATTAAGTTCATTAAATGGTGACAATTAAATTGAAACGGAGAATAGACAATGGGTATCAGCGTTGTATTACTGGCATACAAAGAGGCGGAGAATCTTGCATTCCTGCTTCCAAAAATAAAGGAAATGATGGACAGTCTTCCTGAGGAGTACGAAATACTTGTTATTGATACAAAGGAACCTCTGGACAATACCTCTGAGGTATGCGCTAAGTTCGGGGCGAGATATATAAATCAAGAGTTTCCGGGCTTCGGTGGAGCTTTCAAGACTGGTATAATATATGCCGAAAAGGACAAGTTCTTAATACTTGACAGTGATGGTTCCCACGATCCGAAGTATATCCCTTCAATGTATAAGAAGTTTACTGAGGAAAACTGTGATCTGGTCATAGGCTCTCGTTATACTGAGGGCGGCGAGACAAATGATGCGAAGAGCTCTATAGTAATGTCCCATATCCTCAACGGATTTTTCCGTATCTGCCTTGGTATAAAGGCAAAGGATATCTCCACAGACTACCGCCTTTATCGTACCGAGCAGCTCAAGAATGTTGAGCTTGAAAACGTGAATTATGATGTGCTTCAGGAAGTTCTCCTGCGTATGAAGCAGAACAAGCCCGATCTCAAAATAGGTGAAGTTCCCATATCATTTCAGAAACGCAAATACGGTGAATCAAAACGCCGCCTGATACCTTTCATCATAGGCTATATGAAGTCGCTTGTGCGCTTTGCTTTCATTAGATATCCAATTCTTAGAAATATTTTCCTATATGGAGTTTTTGGTGTCCTTGCATTTGTTCTTGATTATTCTGTTTCTCTAGGACTTGCAAAGACTGTAATGAAGGACGTTCCCGAAGCTGCAAGCATAATCGGTAATATTATTGGCTTTCTGTTTACATTTACTACAAATACTTTCTGGAATTTCAAGGTAAAGGGCAAGTTCCTTGTACGAGCTGCTTCATATGGAGGCATAACTCTTTTCGGAATGGGTATTTCGACAGCTTGTATACATATTTTCAAGAATAAAATGAACTTTGCAATTCTTAAGCTTATAGTGCTCATATTCGTATCAGTGATACAGTTTGTACTAAATAAGTTCATAACATATAACGAAAAAGTCATTAAAAGTGATAATTAGTAAGAAAGGAAGCGAAAACTGTGTTATCAAAAGCTCCAAAAGCTGATTTCCTGAAGAAAAACAGGGATACTCTCGGGTCAGTGCTGAGAGTTCTGATAGTATTCACCGTAGCTATAGCAACAGGTATCGTTATATACAAGAAAAAGGAAATATCTCCTTATGGTTCCAATGATATTCTCTCAATTGACCTCTGGGGACAGTACTTCCCCATGTACCGTAAGTTTGCTCTTGATCACGGATTTTCCGAAGCAATGTACAACTGGAGCGGCGCTCTTGGTTTCAATAACTGGGTGCAGAACGCCTTTTACACAAGAAGCATATTCCTTATACCGTTTGGACTTGTTCCCTTTGCAAAAAGTATAACCTATATAGATATAGCTGCTCTGTTAAAGTTTGGTCTCGGAGCGGCATCCTGTCAGCTCTATGCAGAGTATAAGTTCAAAAGCAAGAGTCCTCTTATAATGGTAGCTTCTGTCGGATATGGTCTCTGCTCATATGCAACTGCTTTTATCATGCAGTTCATGTGGACTGATGGCCTTTTCCTTGCTCCGCTTGTACTCCTCGGACTTGAAAGAATGATGAACGGCAAATCTCCGCTGATGTATGTGATAATGCTTGCGCTTACTATCTATACAAATTTCTACACGGGCTTCGGCGTATGCCTTTTCACAGGCTTCTATTTCATTGCTGAGTGGTTCAAGAGAGAATACACTGATGCAAACGGCAAAAAGCTTTGCGTAAAGGCGAATTTAAAAGCAAGATTCGCACTTTTGGGACGTTTCAGCCTTTATTCCTTGATTGGGGGACTTCTCACCGCTTTCATACTTCTTCCGACATTAAAGGGGCTTTCAATTACAGAATCTGCAAACGAAGGCAGATTTGACTTCAAACAGTGGTATCATACATTTGCTGAGAACATTTCCTCAATGCTTCCCACAACCCCAGCTTCTCTTGAATATGGTGTTGCAAACATAGCTATTGGACTTTTTGCTTTCTTACTTATCCCGTTATACTTTATGAATACGGAGATAAAGCCGAAGGACAAACTTCTCACAGGTGGTTTCCTGGGAGTACTCTATGCAGGTCTAAACTATAATCCTATGGACTGGTTGTTCAACGGTTTCCATTTCCCGAATCAGCTTCCAGGTCGTTGGAGCTTCCTTTTCTCTTTTGCAATAGCAATAGTTGCTTCAAATGGAATAGCCAAGAGAAATGGCATAAAACTTACAAGTATAATAGCTTCACTGATAATAGCTTTGTTTTTTACTGGATATGCAAAATTCGGCAACCTTTCCGAGGAAAAGACTAAAAAGCTCCCCTACTGGAATAAGCTTATAATTGTATTTGCTATTCTTTTGGCATTCAGTGTTATATTCTTTTATTTCAGTCAGTATATGGACAAGCAGGCAGAAAAGCTTGCCCAAACAGCTGAAACAGGGGGCAAAAAGCTTTCGGAGAAAGAAGAAAAGTCTGCAAATCTCTACAAATTAAAGGCTGGTGGACTCCGTTTCTGCGCCTTTGCTACAAGTGTTCTCCTTTCAATTGCGATGACTGAAGAGATATGCAGGAATAACGTAAAAGTCGCAGCGGACGATAATAGCGGAATCCTTGTATCAAACATGGACTCCTTTATCAAAATAAGCGAATCTCTCCTCAAGTACGGCGAAAAGTACGAGAGCAGAAATGATGAGTTCTACCGTATGGAAGTTAACGAAACCTGGACGTTCAACACCCCTATGATAGGTGATTTCAAGGGCGTCAGCTACTATGGATCAACCCTTAACCACGGAGTATATAACCTTCTCCGCGACATGGGAAACAGAGTATATGCAAACAATGTTAGTTCAGTATATAATAACTCTTCGCTCTTCCAGAATAGCCTTTTCGGTATAAAGTATATCATAGACAGAGGCAGGTATTTCGAGTCAAGAAGCGGCAAGGGTTACGAGCTTGTTGAAACAAATGACGACTGTCTCATATGGGAGAACAAAACACCGTTTCCTCTTGCTTTTGCAGCTTCTAATGAGATAATAACCGAAGATATAACTCCCGATAAGGTACAGGCTGTACACGATCAGAATGAGTTGCTCAACAAGCTTAGCGGTAGCGAAACAAACGTATTCGAGCATATAGATCCTGCAGATTTCACATACGATAACGCAGATATAGATACAACCAACGGCAACTGGATATATCATGATTTCACAAGGATAGACGGCAATCTTCCTGTAACTATTACATGGTTATACATTGTACAGGATGATATGCCCATATACCTCGAGCATAATTTTAATGGTGGTCAGCTTACTGTAAATGGTAATATATTCGAAATTGGATTTGAGAAGTTCAGATGTATTGGCTCATATGAACCGGGCACGGAAATACGCATAGAGTATACCGCTAACGATATTGGAAGAGGAAGTTTCGGACTAGACCTCTATCGCTTCAATATGGACAAATGGAACGAAATATATGACAGCATAAAAGCAAATGGACTTGAGGTATCGTCATTCAAGAATACTCATATCAAGGGCTCTCTTAACGCTTCAGAAGCTGGACTTGTAATGACTTCAATTCCTCAGGATGGTGGCTGGACTGTGTATGTAGACGGCAAAAAGGCCCCTGATTTCAAGGTGCTTGGAACACTTATCGGCTTCAATGTCGGTGCAGGTAGCCATGATATTGAGTTCAAATATCATGTTCCTTTCTTCAAGGCAGGAGTCTTGATTACACTCTTTGCTATTGCGGCACTTGTATTCTGCCTCAGAGTTCGAAAAAACGGCGGCTTCAAGTTCAGAAAGAAGGAAAAGGCCGCAGAAAACAATAAAAAAGCTGATGGAGCTGAAAAAAACGGCGAAGCAGAGAATGTTACTGAAAAGAGCGGTGAAAAAAAACAAAAAAGCTCTAAAAAGTCGGAAGAAAAGGAACCTGTTAAGGACAGTGAAAAGGAACTCACAAGAAGTAAGAGCTATATTGTGGGCCGCGAAGACGAGACCGTTATCCTGCGGAATAATGATAATAACAAGAAGATAGCCACTATTGCTAAATTCGGTAAGGATGACCCATGCGAAGCGATGATAACAGAAAACGAAAAATACTGTGTAGTTATCGGCTTCGGAGCTATACTCTACAAGTTACAGCCACCTTTTGAGAATTATCTTGATGGTCTTAGCACAACTCAGTGGAAGAAATACCTTGTTGACGAAGACATATGATTTGAGAAAATAAAGAAAATAACTAACGAATACGTAGTACTCGTTGCAGAAAACGGTGAAGAGCACAAGGTGGATTTTGATTTCTGACAAATGAACAATGCAGAGCAGGCACAGAAATGTGCCTGTTTTCGTTTATTTTGAGCCGAAAGTTGAAAAGCAGTCTATCACCATCTATCTCAGATGAAAAATGCAAATAAACGGCGTTTAGTGCAAACTTATTGACTTTTTTGCAATTATAAATATAATAGACTTAGGCGTTGTCCAGAAAGTGCCCGCTCAATCATTTATAAGGAGGTATTTCATTCTTATGAAGAAAACCCGGCACACTGTCACAGACATCATAATGAAAACTATCGTAGCAAAATCAGTAAAAACAGCAGCGAGAAACGCAAACTCCGCTTGTTTCTGGTGGAGTAACCAACCAGCTGTTCCAAAAGACCTAAAAAAACTCAGAAAATTCTAAACAATAGTTTACATATTAAAGCCTAACCTCTATCCCTAACAATACTCTATTAAAAAACACTGAAATGCCAATTTATATGACGCGTATTCGTTATCTGATACGCCGAGCTGCAACAGACATAACTTTTACTGATAAAAAACATCTACTAGTCGTTTTATTAGATCAAGTAACTGACGCTGCATTTTATCTGACATCAGATCAAACTGACAGACAAATGATCGCGCAGTCACTTTCTGGCAACTAACCTAAAAAAGCGGGCAAAGCGATCTCATTTGTAGCGATCGTAATGCCTGTCTGTTGATCAAGACCACATCTTCTCTAATACATCATATCCAAAAAGCGGAATATGGAACACTGCCGAATAATCGGCAGGTCCCATCTTTCCGTCCCCCTATCCCTGATGATAATCATTCGTATGCTGCTCATTCGGAACAAACAATGAACATATGACGCTTTCAGATCTCTCTTTAAAAAACCATCTCTATCTAAACGCTTGAAAGAAAAAACAGAAATTCAGAATTTCCATTCTTTGCTTGTTTCGCAGTAAATCATACAGTGATTTTTCATATAGGGAGTTCCGCTTCAACTCCCGAGTGAAGGAGCCCATTCCCGGTCAGAATGGACTCCTTTGCTTTTTTTATGCCCAGAAGAT
>JAFZYX010000097.1 GCA_017616055.1 Ruminococcus sp. | reverse complement strand
ACAGTCCTGATAAAAGTTCATTTGTATGACTGAAAGAAAGCTGTTGCTTTGAGATTCTTCGTGGTAGTACTGAGGAATACCTTGTTATTATTCCTCGAAAGTCGCAACATTTTAAAAGCTCTCCACTCTGAGAAAGTATCTCCTTTGGACATATCAATTCAGTCGCTATCAATTTACAATAAATATGATAAATGATAGATTATATTTAAAAGTAAAATCTAAGGTGCTATGTATTTTTTTATTTTAACATAAAACCACGTAGTCTTTTCCCGCTCTCATTACGTCTAATAAGAAAGAAATTGTGATCATACTGAAAGAAGTCAGAACTATGGATTACGGTGAAAGTAGTTACTGCCGTTTCCTTACAGGTGATGACAGTGGTATGATCGAGATCATCCGCGAATTTTGAGATGGCCTTATGCTTTATCTCCATAGCTATACCGATGATATCGGTTCTGCGGAGGAATGTATGCAAGATGAATTTATAAGGCTTGCCATTAAGAAGCCGAAATTCAACGGCAAAAGCTCTTTTAAGGCATAGCTTTATACTAATGGTAGAAATATTGCCGTTGATCATAAACGACGCTTGAGCTGCTTTTAACGCTGATGTTTCTTATCAGCGATAAAAATAAACGATAGGAGGAATTAAAAAGATGAACAACAAATTTTTCAAGAGGGCCTCAGCCGCTGCAATGTCGCTTGTGATAAGCACATTATCTATGCCAATCAGTGCTTACGCAGCTGACAGACAGATTATAGGTCATACACCTGACGGCTATTATTATGAGTTTTGGAATATGAACTCATCAGGCGAAACCGAAATGAAAACAGATGAAAACGGTGCATTCTCGTGTGTGTGGAATGGTATTGAAAATGTGCTCTTCCGTACAGGACGCAATCTTGGTTCTGTACTATCATGGAAGGATTACGACAATATCAAGTACGAGTATGATGTAGACTATGCACCCAAAGGAAATTCCTATATGTGTGTTTACGGATGGACCGAAAAA
Source organism: Ruminococcus sp. (assembly GCA_017616055.1). GTDB lineage: Bacteria > Bacillota > Clostridia > Oscillospirales > Ruminococcaceae > Ruminococcus. The sequence goes on along the minus strand of JAFZYX010000097.1, from coordinate 3,653 downwards.
CCATTGGTTGAGTATTATATCGTAGATGCATGGGGTGACTGGAGACCGCTCGGAACAGAAAAGCCGATAGCAGAGATCAATGTGGATGGCAATGACTATGAAGTGTATTCACTGACAAAAGAAAATCAGATTTCTATCTTGGGTCCTACATCTTTCAAACAGTATTGGAGCGTAAGAAAAGAGAATGGCGCATCAATAGATGAAAAGAGAAATCTGACAGGCGAGATATCTGTATCAGACCACTTCGCAGCCTGGGAAAAGGCAGGATTGGAGCTTGGTGATCTGTATGATGTAACATTCAACATTGAAGGCTATAAGTCTAGCGGTGAAGCTACTGTAAACAAGGCAAAACTTACTTTCGGTGATTCTGACTCATGGAAGCAGACCAACGTGGAAACAACCGTAACCGAAACTTCAACCCAGACTACAACCTCAACTTCTATTTCTACTAAAACAGAAACCACAACTACTGAGGTTACCGTGCCATCAGTATCAACTCAGCCGGTTGAGCCTGATTCAGATGGATCCTACTTTAAGGACAAATTCTCACGCTGGTTCAAGATCGGTACATCAGCAAGTACTTATGATATCCTATCATGCGGTTCATTTATCAAGGATAATTTCAATTCTATCACACCCGAGAATGAACTCAAGCCTGATTCAATTCTCGATCAGGAAGCAAGCCAGAAGCTTGGTAAGAACGTTAATCCACAGGTAAATCTCAAAAATGCAGACACAGTACTGAAGTTCTGTGAAGAAAACGGTATCTCACTCCGTGGACATACTTTTGTATGGTACAGCCAGACTCCCGACTGGTTCTTCCGTGAGAACTTCTCATCAAACGGTACATTAGTATCTAAGGAAGTAATGGATCAGCGACTTGAGAACTTTATAAAGAATACTTTCGAAGCACTGAAGGAGCAGTATCCTGATCTGAAAATCGCAGCTTATGATGTTTGCAATGAGATCTTCGTCAACGACGGTGGCGGATTAAGAGATGGAAACAATTCAAAATGGGCAAAGATCTACGGTGACAGCAACTACATCACAAACGCTTTCAAGTACGCAAGAAAGTATGCTCCAAGCGAATGCAAACTCTTCCTCAACGATTACAACGAGTATCTTCCCGCAAAAACAAAAGATATCTGTCAGATGGCAATGTCTCTGAAGAAGATCGGCGTGATCGACGGTATCGGTATGCAGTCTCATCTTGATACAAGATTCCCTGATATAGAGACCTATGAGAAGGCTCTTAAAGAATTCATAAGCACTGGCCTCGAAATACAGATCACAGAGCTTGATATTACCTGCACTAACTATGATGAACAGGCTAATGCATACTATGACGTTTTCAAACTGGCTATGAACAACTCAGAGCAGATAACAAATCTAACTGTCTGGGGACTTAATGACGCTCGAAGCTGGAGAAGTAATATGAATCCTTGTCTTTTCTGGAATGGATTCAAGCCAAAGCCGGCATACGAAAAGATCTTAACACTTGCAGATTCATTCTATGATCATGAGAACAGTTCAACTCCATGGGGCGATGCAAATTTGGATAAGAATGTCGATATTGCAGACTCTGTTACTATCATGCAGTCACTTGCAAATCCAAGTAAGTATACTATGGATAAAGTAGGAAGTTCTTTTGCTGATGTTAATCTTAAAGGTAACGGTATTACAAACGCTGATGCTCTTGCAATTCAGAAATACCTTCTCGGTCTTGTTGAGAACTTACCAGAAAGCTATGTGCCTAACGAAGAAGCTGTTTCAACAACTGCTGCAGAAACAACAGTTACATCAGAAACAACAACATCAGTCAAGACAACCACAGTAAAGGAAACATCTGCTAAGACATCCACTGAAGAAACTACTTCCACTCCTGATACAACTACTAAAATAGCTGTTGATAAAAAAGATAAGACATTCGAGGTAGGAAACGGTGTCAGCCAGTGCAAAGGCATTGATGAAGACGGTTACGATTATGAGATATGGCTCGATAATAGTATGGGCGGAGTCGGCAGCATGACACTTGGTAAAGACGGCGCATTCACAGCTGAGTGGGATGTGAGAGAACCACAAGGTTCATTCCTCTCACAGAGTGGAAAATATTTTGACGGTAACAAAAAGGCTGTTAATTACCCCAGACTAAACTTCGACTATGATGTTGATTTCTCGGTGGGCGAAGCTGGAAATACTCAGTTCGGCATTTATGGATGGCTGAAAGATCCTCTCGTAGAATACTACGTGATCGAAGACTGGAAAAACTGGCGTCCTTCAAATTATGATCAGATCAAAACTGTTGTAATAGACGGCGCAGAGTATGAGATTTTCTGTCAGTCCGTAACAGGCCCATGCATCTTAAGTAACTCGCAAACATTCAAACGTTACTACAGTGTGCGTAAAGAGCCAAGAAAGAGTGGAAATGTTGATTTATTAAAGCACTTCAATGCCTGGGAAAACGCAGGTTGGGATGTCGGTAATCTTTATCAGGCATCTTTCAGTGTAGACGCATGGCAGAGTGCAGGTAAAATTGACGTTAAAAAGCTTACGATTAACTGATTTGGGCGGCGTCCAGAATGAGTCGCTCTAGGAATAAAACTTAATACCGATAACTGAGCAGCCCACTGTGTAACTATCCAAATTACGCGAAAAAACGTAAGAAGGATATTTATTCAGTGGGCTGTTATTGTTATAAACAGGAATATTTTTATATCTCTATATGTCAAATAGAAAATATGTTCTGCTCGAATTAAGAATAATGAAATGATTATTCTATACTCAAAAACACAACATATAGTGGTTTACAGGTTAATTGGTAGGCGAAACCTCTTTCGAACAGGATTAAAGTTTTTGTAATGTGGATAACATTAGCCTGCACTTATTAATGAGAATTCTATTTCGTTGTTTATGAACTGAGCATGATAGCGTTTCTGAAGATCACTGAAGCGTGCATCTAATTCAGTATCATTGCGCAGTTCGTCCGGAATGATAATTGAAAAAACGGTACAGAAGAATTTTAATTCAACTGTACCGTTTCTGTGTTACTGTGGTTCGAGTTCTGGATCGCTTGTAGTAATAACGTCTTCGTTCTCGAATGTCATTATCTTAACCTCGGGAGCGGTGTATTTTTCCTTCATGTTATTTACTTTCCTTTCTTTATCAATTAACATAAGCCTCAGCGGCTTGTGCATAAACGTAGGTTGCCTTTGCCATATCGGTGAGAAGCTTGTTATCCTTGGCGTTTGGATTGCTCAGAACTCTGTGAACGTAGGACAGAGCACTGCAGCTGTAATCTTTTCCATCAATAGTAATCTTGTGGGGAGTGCTGAGCTGCTGAGCTGCGATATTAGGTATTTCATAGTACTTTTTGCCGCTCTTGAACTTTTCGTTTGCATTATTGTTATCAACAAGAACATTGTCGCTTTCTGTGTAGAGCCTTAAAGCTGTTTCTGAATTGAGCACCAGTGAGAGCTTTACGTCGGAGCCGAGGTCTGTAGCGTAATTAATTACGCTATCTGCGTTCACATTGTCGATACCAGCAATGGTATTGTTTGGAATATTGAAGTAATTCTCAGCAGCCTTGCAGTAATTGTCTATAGCGCAAACAAGATTCTTAAGTTTAACGTCATAATTATTATAGAACGATCCTT